>JACRCT010001172.1 GCA_016218885.1 Deltaproteobacteria bacterium
GGCAAGCCGATGACCCTGTTCTTCGACGTCTCGCTGACGGTGATGTAGGGCAGGAGAGCCGACGCGATGGCCGACACGCTCAATCCGAGAGGACCCGCCCAGGACCAGGAGCCTGCTGCCCCCGAGATCTCGGAAGAGCAGCGCTCGCGGATGACCTACAAGAAGCTCATCCGACGCAAGCGCCGGAAGGAGCGCGAGGCCGCCGGCGAGATCCGAGAGCTGAACATCACCGCGATGATGGACATGATGACCATCATCCTGGTGTTCCTCCTCAAGAGCTACTCGGCCACCTCGGTGAACATGGCCTCCTCGGGCGATGTGGCCCCTCCCATCAGCACCACTCGCCTGGCGCCCCGCGACACGGTGGCGGTGACGGTGACCCGCTGCGCGGGCGGCGGCGACCGCACCTGCCGGCCGGGAACCGGGGCGCTGATGGTGGGCGACAAGACCGTCCTCACCTACGACGGCGATGCCTTCCCGGCGGCGGCGAAGGTGGGAGGCGACACGGGGCTGCTGGTCGAGCCGCTACGCGAGGCGCTGCAGAAGGAAGTCGACAAGATCAAGTACATCGCGCAGTACAACCCAGCGGTGCAGTTCACCGGGGAGCTTTCGGTCGTCGGCGATCGCGGCATGCCCTACCGCATGCTCACCGAGATCCTCTATACCGCCGGCCAGGTCGAGCTCGACAGCTACCGCTTCGTGGTGATCAAGAAAGAGGGCGGGGGCGACGGTGCGGCTCCCGCGGGCGGCGAGGGGTAGACCCCGCTGCGACGGTTGAAGTCGGGCCGCGCCCGCTAGAGCGTCGGCGCCCGCATCACGCCCACCCGCTCCTCCTCGAGCCGCCCGGCGCACTCGGCGTCGAGCATTGCGTAGGGCAGGGCCTCCAGCCGCTCGGGGGGGATCTCGCCGCCGCACTCCACGCAGATCCCGTAGGTGCGGGCATCCATGCGGGCGAGCGCTGCGTCGATCTGGGCGATCTCCTTCTGCTGCGAGTCGGAGAGCTGGTTGAGCAGGTACTCGGCGTGATCGGCCTGCGCCCCCTCCTCATACTCGGGGTCGGTCCGGCCCTCCCGGACTTCGAGAACTCCGCGCTCGGCTGCTTGACGGCTGCGGACGAGGTCCAGCCGGCGGCGCTGCAGGCGCTGCTTGAAGGAGACCAGATCGCGAGCGTGCATGACGCCTCCCGAGGGCGTGCGCTACCGCCCAAACAAGGGGCGCGAACGCTGGACCGGCTGCCTCACCATCCATCCCGCCCCCGTCCAGCGGCAGCCGGCCCGGCGACACGCCCTGGTGACAACGCTAGGGACGCGCTCTGGGCGCGACAACCACAGACGCCTTTGAGAGCGGGAAGGAAGGGGGCCGGCGAGGGGAGGAGGCGATCAGCCGTGCTTGCGCACGACTTCCTCGATGACGCGAACTGCGTCCTCGCACTTGTCGGTGGCGTGCTCGAGGATCTCGAGGATCTCCTTCCACTTGATGAGCTCGATAGGGTCCTTCACCTCGTCGAACAGGGCGCCTATCGCGCGGCGCAGCACCTTGTCCGCGTCGGTCTCGAGCTGGTGGACCTCGTGGCAGGCGGCGAGCACTCCCTCTCCCGTGCGGCTGGTGCGCAGGGCGGTGACGGCCTTCTCGGTCGCCGGAGCCAGGGCCACGAGGATCGTGGCGAGCTCGTGGGCCTCGGGACGGACTTTCTGGGCACGGTACATCACCAGCTTGTGGGCGACGGTATCGCAAGCATCGAGGATATCGTCGAGAGCCTCGATGAGGCTGCGGATGTCGGCGCGCTCGAAAGGCGTGGCGAGGTTCTTGTTGAGGGTGTCCACCACCTGCGCCGTGGCCCTGTCGCCGGCCTGCTCGCAGGCCTCGATCTCGGTGACGAAGCGAGGGAAGTCATCCGGCGCGTCGAGCATCTGCTTGAGCAGCCCGGTGGCCTTCACTCCTGCCTTGATGCACGCTTCGAAGGCCTCGAAGAAGACCAACTGCTTCGGCATGATGCGCAGCATCGGGGCGTTCTCCGCGAGAAGGTAGTCTGCTCGCGGAAATACCATGCGCGGCCCTCTCGCGCCAGAGGGCGAGAGGGCAGGCGAACCAACCGGGGCGCAGCGTTGTCCACCCTGGAAGCGCGATGCTACAGTCCGCGCCCCTCGAAAACGAAAGCCAGGGAACCCTTGAGCGTCGGCATCCCCGCAGGCCCGGTCACCATCCTCGGAGCAGGGCTTGCCGGCTCGGAGGCCGCCTGGCAGCTGGCCAGTCGGGGCGTACGCGTGCGCCTGGTGGAGATGAAGCCCGCCCGCCGCTCGCCCGCGCACCGGCTGGACAGCCCGGCCGAGCTCGTCTGCTCCAACTCGCTGCGCTCCGACAACCCTGAGAACGCGGTCGGCCTGGCGCACGAGGAGCTTCGCCGCGCAGGCTCGCTCGTGCTGCGCATCGCCGACCAGACCCGAGTGCCGGCAGGCGATGCCCTGGCGGTCGACCGCGAACGCTTCTCGCGCCGTGTCGAGCAGGCGCTGCGGGCCCATCCGGGCATCGAGCTGGTTTCAGAGGAGGCGCTGGCCCTGCCTGGCCCGCCAGGGCCGGCGATCGTCGCCACCGGCCCCCTGACCTCCGACACCCTCGCGGCGGACATCGCCGGGGTCGCCGGCGACAGGCTCTACTTCTACGACGCCATCGCGCCCATCGTCGCCGCCGACTCGGTCGACGTCTCCATCGCCTTCCATGCCTCGCGCTGGGGCAAGGGCGACGGCGACGACTACCTCAATCTCCCGTTCGACAAGGACCAGTACCACGCCTTCGTGCAGGCGCTCCTCGAGGGGCAGAAGGTCCAGCCCCACGCCTTCGAGCAGCCTCGCTACTTCGATGGCTGTCTGCCCATCGAGGTGATGGCGGAGCGCGGGGTGGACTGCCTGGCGTTCGGCCCCATGAAGCCGGTGGGCCTGACGGATCCGCGCACGGGAAGGCGGCCGTTCGCGGTGGTGCAGCTACGCAAGGAGGACGTCGCGGGGACCGCCTACAACCTCGTGGGCTTCCAGACCCGGCTCACCTGGCCAGAGCAGGAGCGCATCTTTCGGACGATCCCCGGGCTGGCCAAGGTCGAGTTCCTGCGCTTGGGGCAGGTCCACCGCAACACGTTCCTCAACTCGCCCGCGCTCCTTTCCCCCGATCTGTCGCTCAAGGCGCGGCCCCACCTGTTCTTCGCGGGGCAGATCACCGGCGTCGAGGGCTACGTGGAGTCCGTGGCGAGCGGCTTGTACACCGCCCACGCCGTGCTCGCGCGCCTGACCGCTCGCCCGTTCTCGCCGCCCCCGCCGGGCACCGCGCTGGGGGCGCTCTTTGCCCATGTCACCGGAACCGCTCATCCGCCCGGCCATGAGTACCAGCCCTCGAACGTGACCTTCGGACTCTTCCCTCCTCTCGAGGAGCGGGTGAAGAAGCACGATCGGCGCACCAAGCTGCTCGAGCGCGCGCGCGCCACCTTCGGCGCATGGGTCGCGCAGCTTCCTCCTGCTCTCGTCGACCCCCTCCAGGCGGATGGGCTCGCAGGCCCATCTCATTCATGCCCCACCGGACAGCCATGAACCGAACCCGATTGACCCTCTTCGCCGCGCTGGCCCTCGCCGCCGGATGCTCCAAGCCCTCGACCAAGCCCAAGGGCCTCGGCAAGCCGCTGGTGTCGGTCGCTGCCCGCAACCTGGCGCTGTCCCCGGACGGGAAGACGCTGGTGTTCGTGGGCGAGGTGCAGCCCCCTCCTGAGAAGGAGGTGCCGGAGGGGGTCTTCCAGGGCGTGCTCACCACCGTTCCGGTCGCCGGCGGGGTACCCCGACAGCTGGGCGGCGGCGTCTCCACCCTGGAGGACTCGTTCAGGCTCTCGCCCGACGGCAAGTCCGTCGCCTACCTGCAAGCCTTCCGCTTTCGCGACCAGTCCGGGAACCTGCACGTCGCGCCGCTGCCTGCCGGAGAGGCCAAGCAGGTCGCGCAGCAGGCCAAGTACTACAAGTACTCGCCGGACGGCCGCTGGCTGGGCTATGTGGCAGGGGGCGAGATGCACCTGTACGAGCTCGAGTCCGGCGCCGACCGCCTGGTCGCGACGAGCGCTGCCACCTTCGAGTTCGCCAAGGACTCGCAGCATCTGCTGGTCCGCAGGCCGCTGACGGTGGGGGGCGACCTTCTGCTGGCCCAGACCGCGAGCCCGGGCGAGCCCGCGAAGATCGGGCAGCACGTCGGCGACTATGGCTTCTCGCCCGATGGGACGCAGGTCGCGTTCACCGCGCGCAAGGGCGGTCCTTCCAAGCCCTATGCCATCTTCCTGGGGCCGATCGGCGGGCCCTACCAGGACCAGGGGGAGGGCGTCGCGTCCTTCAGCTTCTCGCCCGACAGCAAATGGGTGGCCTACACGGATGGCCTGGCGGACAAGCTGGGGACGGTGAACCTGCAGGTCGTGGCCGCGGGCGGGGGCGTGCCCAAGCAAGTAGGGGAGAACGTCGTCGAATACCGCTGGTCTCCCAGCTCCCAGGCGGTGGCGCTGCGCGAGAACAACGAGGACAAGGGCCGTCGCTGGACGGCGATCAAGCTCGCCAAGGTCCCTGGGACCGTCGTCCACAAGAGCTCCTGGTCGCCCCACGAGCGGATGGACAAGATCCCCATGGTCTGGAGCAGTGACGGGGAGCACCTGGCCTTCGTGCACCTGGTCCCCAAGCCCGAGCCCAAGGTGCATCTGTACCAGGTCAAGGCGGAGGGCGGCGACGCCCAGGTCGTGGCCGACTGGGTCTTCGGCTTCCAGTACTCGCCCGACGGCAGGGAACTCTGGTACCGCAGTGACTGCGGCCGTGAAGGACGCTCCTGCGACCTCATGGCCGTGTCCGCGGTCCAGCCCGGCGCTCAGCCGCGCATCCTGGTTCGTGGGATCGGAGGGTTCCGGGCGTCGGCCAAGGGCGAGAGGTTGCTCTTGTGGTACGTCAGGCCCGATACCGATGCCGCGGTGGACCTGGGGTGGATCGATCTGAACGCCAAGCAGCCGAGCAAGGGCGTCGATCAATACGCGCTCCCCGGGGCCCAGTTCGTGGATTCCGCCGGGACCGGCCTCGTCTACCTCGTGGGCGAGCGCAAGCGAGAGGGCGTTTACTTCGCGGAGCTCAAATAGGTTTGCTTGGCGAGCTGCCCGGGCGGGCCTACGATCCGCCCCATGTCTCGTCCGGTCGCCGTCGAGGAGTTCGCCCAGTACCTGCGCGCGACGCGGGATGCCTCAGAGAACACGCTCAAGAGCTACCTCTGTGACCTCGACCAGTTCTGTGAGTTCCTGGACGGCAAGAAGATCAAGCTCGAGAGCGCGGACCACCTCGCCATCCGCGCCTTCCTTGCGACCCTGCACGCCGACACCAAGGCCACCACGCGCGCGCGCAAGCTCTCGGCGATCCGCGCGCTCTACGCCTTCCTCTTCAAGCGAGGGAAGGTGAAGCAGAACCCGGGGCGGCTGGTGATGTCCCCCAAGAAGCCCAAGTCCCTTCCCAAGGTCGTCCCGGTGGACGACCTCTTGGCCCTGCTCGCGACCCCCGGTGACGACGCCCGCGGCCGGCGCGACCGCGCGATCCTCGAGGTCCTCTACGGCGGCGGGCTGCGCGTCAGCGAGCTGGTGGGCCTCAACGTCGGCGACTGGGACCGGCACGGCAACCTCGTGCGCGTTCTCGGCAAGGGCAGGAAGGAGCGTATCGTCCCGCTGGGCACGAAGGCTCGAGAGGCCCTGGACGCCTATCTGGGGAAGAGGGAGGAGCTGATCCTCGCCGGGGGTGCGCCGGCGGACGAGCCAGCCCTGTTCCTCAACTACGTCGGAGGCCGGCTCTCGACCCGAAGCGTGGCGCGGATGATCGACCAGCAGGTGCTCGCCTGCGCCCTCAAGCGGCACGTGCATCCGCACGCCCTGCGCCACTCGTTCGCGACCCACCTCCTGGACGGCGGGGCCGACCTGCGCGCGATCCAGGAGATGCTGGGCCACGCGAGCCTGTCCACCACGCAGCGCTACACCGAGGTGAGCTGGGACCGGCTGCAGGCGGTCTATGACAAGGCGCACCCGCGAGCGGTCGCAGCGGGCCGGGCCGAGGATGCCGCCGACGAGCCTGTCTGAGAGCGCTGCGCCGTCCGCTCCGAGCGAGGCTCTTCGAAGCCTTCTCGCTTGCTGTGGCCTGGAACGTGGTTAGATTCCCGACCCTCGAATGCCCGCTTCGGAGGGTCTGCCTTGTTCCACGCCACCACCATTCTCTGCGTCCGCCGCGACGGAAAGGTGTGCATGGCCGGCGACGGCCAGGTCACCCTGGACAAGACGGTGCTCAAGAGCACTGCGCGCAAGGTGCGACGCCTGTCCGACGGGCAGGTGCTCGCCGGGTTTGCCGGCGCGACCGCTGACGCCTTCACGCTCTTCGAGCGCTTCGAGGAGAAGCTCAAGACGCACCAGAAGAACCTGGCACGCGCCTGCGTGGAGCTGGCCAAGGACTGGCGCACCGACCGCTTCCTGCGCCGGCTGGAGGCGATCCTCGTCGTCGCCGACAAGGAGAAGACCTTCGTGGTCACTGGCAGCGGCGACGTGCTCGAGCCGGACCTGGGGCTGGCGGCCATCGGCTCGGGCGGCCCGTATGCCCAGGCGGCGGCGCGGGCCCTGCTCGAGTACTCGCAGCTCGACGCGCGCAGCGTGGCCGAGGCGGCCATGAAGATCGCCGCGGAGATCTGCATCTTCACCAACGACAAGATCGTTTTCGAGGAGCTGTAGGGGCGCCCGTGCCCCGAGCTCGCAGCCCGCATCCCCAAGGAGGCCCCGCCGTGACCACGGCCCTCAAGCCCCAACAGATCGTCGAGGAGCTGGACCGCTACATCATCGGTCAGGCCAACGCCAAGCGCGCGGTGGCCATCGCCCTGCGCAACCGGTGGCGCCGCCAGCTCGTTCAGGGCGAGCTCAAGGACGAGATCCTCCCCAAGAACATCATCATGATCGGCCCCACCGGGGTGGGGAAGACCGAGATCGCCCGGCGCCTGGCGCGCCTGGCCCAGGCTCCGTTCGTCAAGGTCGAGGCCAGCAAGTTCACCGAGGTCGGCTACGTGGGCCGGGACGTCGACTCGATGATCCGCGACCTGGTCGAGGTCTCCATCAAGCTGGTGCGCGAGGAGGAGGCCGAGAAGTTCCGGGTCAAGGCCCGCGACGTGGCCGAGGAGCGGCTGCTCGACATGCTCTCTGGCACCAACGCTGCGGGCTTCGGCCCCCCGGGACATGCCGACCGGGACCGGGTGCGCGCCCAGCTGCGCGCCGGCACGCTCGACGACCAGCTGGTGGACGTCGACGTACCGGAGACGACGATGCCCTTCATGACCGCCTTCAGCGGCCAAGGGATGGAGGAGATCGGCGTCAACATGGAGAGCCTGTTCGGCAACCTCATGCCCAAGCGCGTGAAGAAGCGGAAGATGAAGGTGCCCGACGCGCTCAAGGTCCTGACCGAGGACGAGGCCGGCAAGATGGTGGACATGGAGCGCGTCAAGCGCGAAGCCCTGTCGCGCGCCGAGGAGAGCGGCATCGTCTTCATCGACGAGATCGACAAGATCGCCGGGCGCGAGAAGGGCGTGGGCCCTGACGTCTCCCGCGAAGGCGTGCAGCGCGACATCCTGCCCATCGTCGAGGGCTCGACCATCACCACCAAGTACGGAACGGTGAAGACCGACCACATCCTCTTCATTGCCGCCGGGGCCTTCCAC
>JACRCT010001173.1 GCA_016218885.1 Deltaproteobacteria bacterium
CGTCGACGAGGCGAAACGGATCCTCTCGGGCGTAGGCAAGCGAGGCCGCATTCCGGCGCTCTGGGACGGGCGGACGGGACTGAGGATCGCCGAGCTCTACGCGCGCTTGGCCTAGAACCCCCTGAAAGCGCCGTCGTCCCGCCCGCACTGCCCAGTAGAGATGCTCGCGCCCTGAATCGTCTCCTTCCTGGGTTCCGTCGCGTGGCCGATAACGTGCCGGCCAGGAATCGATCCAACCGAGTTGGAAGGGCTCGCAGAGGGGCCTGCGTTCACGGAACGGATCCCTGTGGACCAGGCAGCCCGCGGCGGACGTCTACGCTCCCAGGAACGAAGGAGCGAGGTTGGAGAATCGCGCGCTAGGTCGGAGGGCACTCGCCGGCGGAGCAGACTTCGCCTAGGCGGCAGGTCAGCCCGTCGCAGTCCTCGTCAGCGCAGTCGGTCCGGCCGTCGCCATCCTCGTCGAGGCCGCTGTCGCAGGCCGTTTCGCGCGGCAGGCACGCAGCCGTGCTCGGGGCCTCCATGCCGCAGTTCATGGTCGAGTCCGCCGCGTCGCAGGACCGCCCCAGGCAGTGGGGATCGTCGCAGTCGATCGCGCTGTCGTTGTCGTCGTCGAGGCCGTTGCTGCAGAGAGTCTCCGGCCCGACGCAGATCGCCAGGGTCTGCCCGTTGCGCACGCAGGTCTTCTCCGGCGCCGCCTCCTCACAAGGCTGGCCGTCGCAGTCGGGGTCGCCACAGTCGGTGATCCCATCGCCGTCGTCGTCGATGGCGTTGGAGCACGCCCCTTCGGGCGCGACACACACCGGCTCGCTCACTGCATCGAGGCGGCAAACCTTGCTCGCATCGGCGCTGTCGCAAGCGCCATTCAGGCAGTTGGGGTCTTCGCAGTCGGTGGCGCCATCCCGGTCGCTGTCCGCGCCGTCGAGGCAGTCGGACTCCTTGTCGACGCAGGCCTCGGCATTCGCCCCGTCCAGCCCGCAGTTCTTGCTGCCATCGGCGAGGCAGTCGAGGCCCAGGCAGTCGGAGTCGCTACAATCGCTCTGGCCGTCCTTGTCCTCGTCCTGCCCGCCAAAGCAGCTCGCCTCGCGCGCCACGCAGGCCGGCTCGCTCTGGGCGTTCATCCCGCAGTTCCGCGACTCATCTGCGGCATTGCACGCGAGCCCCAGGCAGTCCGGGTCCGCGCAGTCGGTGTTGCCGTCGCGGTCCTCGTCTACCGCTCCCGAGCACGTCACCTCGCGTGCAACGCAGGCCGCCTGGTTCGAGGGATCCTTTCCGCAGTTCTTGGCCGCGTCGCCGCTGTTACACGAAAGCCCCGCGCAGCGCTCGTCCTCGCAGTCAGTCTTGCCGTCGCAGTCATTGTCCAGTCCGTCGGCACAGCTCACCTCGCCGCCGGCCTCCCCTCCTGGGCAGGCGCAAGCCTGGGCGGCGCAGATTCTCCCGAACTCGCCGCAGCTCTTGCCCAGGCACTGCGCGTCGCCGCAGTCGGTGGCGCCATTGGCGTCGTTGTCGGCGCCGTCCTCACAGGCGATCTCGACCTTCGCCAGCCCCTGGCACTGGCACCCGGTGCCGCAGGGCGGGTCCGCGCAGGAGGCGTCGGCGCAGTCGGTGGAGCCGTCGGTATCGTTGTCGAGGCCGTCGCCGCATACCAGCTCGACGCAGGCCCCCGCCTGGCATTCCGCCCCGCCCTGACAGGCGTGGCCACAGGTCCCGCAGTGGCTCTCGCTGGTCTGCAGATCGAATCCGTTGTCAGTGACGCCGTCGCAGTCGTCGTCCTTGGCATTGCAGGTCTCGGAGGCGGGCGCCGGGGCGTTGCACTTGAGCTGCCCCGCTTCGCACCTCCATAGGCCGTGGCTGCATTCGCCCTTGAGCCCGCTCTCGCAGGCCTGACCGACCAGGATGACGGCATCGTCGGTGACGCCGTTCTTGTCGTCGTCCTTGCCATCGCAGGCCTCGAGGGTGATCTCGCCGGTCTTGAAGCAGAGCGAGCGCGCCGAGCCGTCGGCTTGAGCCACGCACCGGTAGCCGCTACCGCAGTCCTCGTCGAGGGCGCAGGTGAAGCGCCCGGAATCGACGTCGGGCTTGAAGGTGCAGGAGGGCGCGCAGAGCGCGGCGACGGCGAGAGCGCAGGCAGGGATTCGCATTCTCATGGGCCAGACCTCTTAGAAGGATCCCGAGAGGGTGACTGCGGCGCCACCAGGGAGCGGGGCGAGGGAGGCCTGCGGAGCCGCTTCGGGAACCGGCTGCGCATCTGCGCCCTGCAGGACGATGGCGAGCAGGACCGAGGTCGCGGCGGCCGCGCCCGCGACGCCCCAGCAGATGTTGGAGACCAGGGCGTTGCGCTTGCCGGCGATCGCCTCCTGCCGGGTGATGCCGTAGACCGGGCCCTCGCCTGCCTTGCTCTCGAGCTGGCCGGCGGTGACCGCGAAGTAGCTGCCGACGCCCGCGGCGGCGAGCGCCGTGGCCCCCGCGATCCACGAGGCCGCCGGGATGGTGACGCCGCTGCCCGCCTGCGAATGGGTTTGGTGGGCTTCGGCAGCAGACTGAACCAGCTGCTCCTCCTGCTTGGTGCCGGGGATGGCGGTGAGCACGAGCCCCACCTGGTCGATGGCGCCGTCCTCGACGTTCACGAAGCGCTCGACCGGCAGGAAGCCGTCCTTGAGGACCTTGAGCGTGTGCGTGCCTGGCTTGGCCTCGATCGTCATCGGCGTGCGCCCGATCACCTCCCCGTCGAAGGTGACGGTGGCACCGGGGCTGGTGGTCGTGACGGTGAGCTTGCCCTTGGCCTCCGCCTTGCCCTTGAGCAGCCCGGGGATGGCCGCGGCCACGTCGGACTGCAGACGCCGGGAAGCGATGAGGATGGAGCGATCCACCGTGGACACCACCGACTTCGCCTTGAGATCCACCAGGAAGAGCTTCACGAGGTAGCTCGCCTCGGTGCGATCAAGGGTCCCCACCACTAGCTTGTCCGCCGGCAGCGCGATGCCCCTCTGCGCCACGCAGCCTGCATTGCCGTTGCAGGACTGCAGGCTCTTGAGGGCTTCGGGGCCCAGGGCCTTCTCGACGGCGGCAGGCTCGATCACCGTCGTGTCCGGATCGCGCGAGGCGGCAGAGACGATGTCCTGGGTGAGCTTGGCGGAGATTCCCGCGAGGTTGGGCGGGCTCCACAGCTCGACGACCGCCAACCGGACCTTCTCGGCCCGGGCCTCGGGCGAGGAGAGCAGCGCACCGAGCGCCACGAGGCCAACGACCACTGCCCGCGCCATGAGAACCTCCATCCACGAAGGCGCGAATACTAGCACCCCTGCGCTATGGTGGCCGCGTGGCGTCCCGACCGACCAGCGCAGCGCAGCCCGACGGCCTGGAGCCGGTGTCTCCGGACGCCCCCGGTATCGTCGAGGCCGAGGGCCTCGAGTCCCAGAGCTACACCGTGCGCTTCGTGGTGGAGCAGAACTATCGCGGCTGGCGACTAGACCGGTATCTCTGCGCGAAGATTCGCCGGCTCTCGCGGGCCAAGGCGCAGGCGATCATCAAGGCCGGCGGGTTGGCCGCGCGGCCGCTCAAGCCTGCGACGCTGGTCACTCCGGGGATGGTGCTGTCGCTGGTGCGCCGGCGCGAGCCCGAGCCCCAGACGCCGCGCGAGCTGCCGGTGATCTACCGGGACGCGGACCTGCTGGTGGTGGACAAGCCCGCGGGTCTGCCCATGCACCCCACGGCCCGCTACCACACCGGGACGCTGGTGGCGCTCGCCCGGGCGCTGGCCAAGGAGGGGGAGAAGCCCGACCCTGCTCACCGGCTGGACCGCGAGACGAGCGGGCTCGTCCTGTGTGGTCTGACGCCTGCGAGGACGCGCTCTCTCAAGCTGGCCTTTGCCGCCGGGAGGGTCCAGAAGGCTTATCTGGCCGTCACCGAAGGTGCGCCCGAGGAAGAGGAGTTCGAGGTGGACCTGCCGCTATCGGTGGGCGGCGAGACGGTTCGCATCCGCGTGAAGGGTGACCCTGTCCACGGCAAGCCGTCAGTGACGCGATTCCGGGTGCTCGCTCGCCACGAGATCCGCGGCGAGCGCTTCGCCCTGGTGCGCTGCGAGCCCCTCACCGGCAGGCAGCATCAGATCCGCGCCCACCTCTCGGCCAAGGGCTTTCCGCTCGTCGGCGACAAGATCTATGGACGCGACGAGCGCATCTTCGTGCGCTTCACGGAGCACGCCCTCTCCGACGACGACTGGCGGACGCTGCGCCTGCCGCGCCACGCACTGCACGCTGCGGAGATCACTTTCCCCCATCCCGCCGACCGCCGAACGATGCGCCTTTCGTCGCCGCTGCCTCCCGACCTCGTCGGCTTCCTCGAAGGCGAAGGAGAGCGCTCGGCATAGAGAGCCCGGTGGGGTCGGTCCGGCCTTGCGTAGCCGGCGTGCGCTGCCGGGGGGTTCGCTCGTTGCCGGCGCTCCCGGAAAGGACTCGTGGCGCGCAGGGCTAGCCGCGACGCCGGGCCAAGCCGAGCCAGCCTCCGAGCAGGCTGAGCATCGCGAGAGTCCCCGCACCTGCCGGCCCACCCGCACCGGAGGCGCAACCGCCCAGGTCGTAGACTGCGACTGTAGCGCCGGCATCGATGCCTGCCTCGATCTGGGCATCGGGGCCAGCGTCGCCGGCGTCAGCCAGCTCGGCATCGGAGCTGCCCGCATCCGGCTCCCAGCAGACGGGGTCCACGACGTGACTGCAGCGGCGCGTGGGCTCGCACACGTCGATGGTGCAGGGATCCAGGTCCTGGCACTGGCTCTCATTGGTGCAGCATCTCTCGATGTACTCGTGCTCGCAGGCGCCTCCGGCAGGGTTGCAGGAGTCTTTGGTGCACTCCCTGTCGTCCGTGCAGTCGGGACAGGGCGTGCAGCTGCTCGCGCCGTTTGCAGAGTAGGTTGCGCCCTCGCAGGGTGTGCAATCGATGGCGCCCAGATCGGCCATGAAGGTCCCGGCTTCGCATTCCGTGCAGCCTGCGGAGCCTGTCGAGGCAGCATGGCTCCCGGCGGGACACGGAGAGCATTGGGCGGCGTGCTCGTCCGACCAGGTTCCTGCGGGGCAGGGGTCGCAGGCGCTCTGGCCCTCAGACGAATGGTGACCCGCAGCGCACGATTCGCAAGAGGTCGCCCTGGGGCTGGTCGAGAAGGTGCCGGCTGCGCATGGCGAGCAAGAGGGGGATCCGGGGGTTGCCGAGAAGGTCCCTTCCACGCAGTCAGTGCAGGCATGGCTCTGCATCCCCGACCACGTACCCTCCTTGCAGTCGGTGCAGGTGCCGGCCCGGGTCTCCGAGAACGTTCCTGCCTCGCAGGGCGTGCAGGAGGTGGCTCCCGCTGTGGAGAAGGTGCCCGGGTCACAGATGCCGGTGCAGGCTTTGTCTTCGGTCGGCGCCCCGGCCTTCGATCCAAAGGTTCCCGCCGGGCAAGAGGTTGGCGTCAACGAGCCCTCAGGGCAGAAGCTGCCAGCCGGGCAAGGGCCGCTGCAGGCGCTGGTCGTCAGGCCCTCCTGCGAGCCGTACGTCCCTTCAGGGCAAGGTTTCGCCACGGCATCCTTGCCTCCTGTGCAGTAGTGGCCTGCTGGACACTGGCTCTCGCACTGTTGCCCATACCAGCCCGCGTCGCAGGTGCAGACCCCACTGGCATCGCAGGTCCCATGGCCGCCGCAGTCGCCTTTGGCCAGGGCAGCGACCGTCATCGCCGCGAAGACAGAATGGAAGCGCAAGCCGTGCCTCCCTGAAAAGCCAACGGCGTAGAAACGAGCTCTCCGCTCCGCTCAGCCGCGGCGCCGGCGACACACTACTCCGAACAAGCTCCCGAGCACGAAGAGAGCCACGAGCGTCCCCGCAGCTGGCGGACCGCTCGCTCCGGAGTCGCAGCCCCCCAGGTCGTAGATTGCGGCAGCGGCGCCGGCGTCCGTGGCTTCCTCGATCTGGGCATCCGAGTCCACGCCGCTGGCGTCAGCCTGCTCGGCGTCAGTGCTGCCCGCGTCCGGCTCCCAGCAGATGGGATCCAAGTCGTGCCTGCAGCGTTGGGTGGGCTCGCACACGTCGATGGTGCAGGGATCGAGGTCCTGACACTGGCTCTCGTTGGTGCAGCAGTTCTCGATGAACTTGTACTGGCAGGCGCCTCCGGCCGAATTGCAGGTGTCTTTAGTGCACTCCTTGCCGTCGTTGCAGGGAGGGCAAGGAGTGCAGCTGCTCGCGCCCTGAAGCGAGTAGGTGTGCAGATTGCAGGGCGCGCACTCGAGGGCGCCCACGGCAGCCGCGAAGGTGCCGGCTTCGCATTCAGTGCAGCTCGCGGAGCCCGCCGCAGCCGCGAAGCTCCCGGCACTGCAGGGGGCGCATTGCGGGGCGCGCTCGCCCGACGAGGTGCCAGCGGGGCAGGGGCTGCAAGAGCTCTGTCCCGCCTCGGATGCGGTTCCGGCGGCGCAGGCCGGGCACTCTGCCATGCCGGAGGTGGACCAGGTTCCAGCCTCGCAGGTCGAGCACGTCGCGGCTCCGCTCGAAGAGCTGAAGGTGCCGCCCTGGCATTCGGAGCAGGCGCTCTGGCCCTCGAGCGAATAGCGTCCGGGGGCGCACGGTTCGCAGCCAGCCGCCTGGGCATGGGCTGAGAAGGTGCCTGCCGCGCAGGGCGAGCAGGAGGTCGCTCCCGTCGTGGAGAAGGTGCCCAAGCCGCAGGAGCCAACGCATGCCTCCTGCTCGGTTGCCAAACCGGCACCCGTTCCGAAAGTGCCTGCCGGGCAGGGCGTCGGTGCGCCCGACTGCTCAGCGCAGTAGCTCCCGGCCGGGCATTGAGCGGCCGTGATAGACCCCTCAGGACAGTAGTAGCCGGCAGCGCAGGGGCCGCTACAGGCGCTTGTGGTCAACCCGGTTTGCGCTCCAGAGGTCCCTGCCGGACAGAGCGTCGGCGCGTCCACCTGCGCGGGGCAGTAGGAGCCTTCAGGGCAGGGGATCGCCGAGCCCGACTGCGCGGGGCAGTAGGCGCCTGCGGGACAGGGGATCGCCGAGCCCGACTGCGCCGGGCAGTAGGCGCCTGCGGGACACGCTGTCGCCGCACCGGCCTGCGAGGTGCAGTAGTAGCCTTCGGGGCAGGCAGTGGCCGAGCCCGACTGTGCGGGGCAGTAGTGGCCTTCGGGGCAGGGGGTGGCCGAGCCCGACTGCGCAGGGCAGTAGAAGCCCACGGGGCACGCAGTGGCTGAGCCCGACTGTGCGGGGCATTAGGTGCCCGCCGAGCAGGCCACTGGCGAGCTTGCGTCTCCAGGGCAGTAGTAGCCCGCCGAGCATGTCTGCGGATCACTCGTGCCCCCAGGGCAGTAGTAGCCCGCCGAGCAAGAGCTTTCACACCATGTCCCGTACCACCCTGTGAAGCAGGAGCAGTAGGAAGCGCCTATGCACAGTCCATTGTCGCTGCAGTCTCCACAGGCGGCTCGCGAGGAGCCCTCCGCGAGGAGGGTGATCGTCAAGCCTGCGAGGATGGAGGGCAAGCGCATGCCGAGCCTCAGCGTGCAGCCAGGAAAGCAGGAGGGCAGAGCCCCGAACGTTGCCGGACAATCGGTCCCCTAGCCGCGGTGCGAGGATACACGGTTCCTGGAGTGGCGGGGCTCGCTCGGATGCTCTGGCTCCAAGGGAAAGAGGGTTTTCCCTCGGTGGGCAATGGAAGGCCTCTTCGAGCACCTCGCTACCTCAGCCGCGCCAGCGCCTCCCAAAACCCCGGGTAGGACTTGCTGACGCAGGCCGGGTCGGTCACCTGGATCCCGGGCTCGCGCAGCGAGAGCAGCCCGAACGCCATGGCCATCCGGTGGTCGCCGACCGGGTCCAGCCTCGCCGCTCGCAGCGGCGCTCCCGGAGTGTTGAGCAAGC
>JACRCT010001174.1 GCA_016218885.1 Deltaproteobacteria bacterium
CGACGGATCGGGCTCTTCGCTCAACGCATCACTTGACGGTTGCCGGTTCGCTGGCGCTCACCGCACTGCTCCGCGCTGGCCGTTGCTCTCCGCTGCCGGCTCGCTGGCGCTCGGGCCTACGGGCCTACGGGTCACGACTCAGCCCATCTTCCGACGCAGCTCGACGAGCATCTGATCGGCGGAGTCGATGCGGATGAGACCCAAACGCGGATACTCGAGATCGATGACGACGTAGATCACGACGGAGGTCATGGCCGCGAAGACCACCATGTGCAGCAGGCTGCGCCCTTTGGCGGAAGGCATTCCGAAGCCGGCCAGCAGCGCGCTCAACAGGGCGAGCAGGAAGAGCATCCAGAAGACCACTTCGGGGGGATGGGACATCAGCACCATCTCGCGCAGCCCGGTGACGTCGATCATCGCGTTGAGCGCAGGCAGCAGCAGCAGGCATGGCGGGGCCTGCTCCTCTGCGCGGCACGCCGCCAGCGCGCGGGTCCAGATGACGCCCTGCAGCCGAGAGGCGCTATCCAGCTCCGTGCGAGCGCGCCTCAAGTCCGGCACCGCTGCGTAAGCCGCCAGACGCGTGTCGAGGTAGCGGCGGAAGTCGGCGCGGAGCACCTCGCGCCCAGGAGGAGCGAGCAGGTCCAGCCGCAGCCAAGCCGTGCCGATGGCGTTGGCTTCGTCGGCGATGAGCCGACGTCGGTCCTCACGCCGCGACGCGGCGCCGCCAAAGGTGAAGGCCAGCAACAGCCCCAACAGCCCGAAGACGGCGGCTTCGCTGGCGGCGAGCCCGGCTCGGGCGTCACTTCCCTGCAGCCCCGCGTGCCTGCGTCCCAGCCGGTAGCCCACTTCCATTGCTGCGAGCATCCCGAAGAACAGAAGCACGGCCGCCACGGCGAAGACCTGGAACTGGGAGATCCCGCTGCTCTCCATCGCCCCCCCTTTCCTGCCCTCGCTCTTTCTACTCGGCCCGTCGTGCCGTGCCCTAGCCGGGTGGGCGCGAACGACGCGCGAACGTAGGCCCGCGCACGTTCGGCCCCCTCTCAGAAGCTCCTTTCTGCCTCGGACACCACTGCTGCCATCGACAAGCTACAGGTCCGGATGCTCCTTCTTCGCCGACGGAGCGAAGTGGCATCCCGCGCAGTCGGTCACACTCCTCATGTTCTCGAGCTCGCTGTCCTTGTCATGACAGCCCCTGCACTTCTGCGCTGAGACTGGAAGGGGATGAGCCTTCTTGAATCCACCATCGGCATGGGCGTTGAGAGCTTCCGCCGTGCGCCTTGCGACCGCCGCGGTGAGCCAGGCGCACCGCTCGGAACGTTCCTTGGAGAAGGACTTTCGCTCTGCCGCCTTGCACCACTTGGCAATCGAGACGTGACAAAGACTGGAGCCGGAGATCGATCTCGCGATCTCGAATTTTGGATTCTTCGGCTGGTAGTCCGGGAGCGCCGTCTGCTCGTACCAATGAAATACGTCCTGGATGACGGAATAGGACCTCTCTCGCAACTTCCTGTCCATGCCACCAGTCACCAGAAACATGGCACTGGCCGCGCCATTCAGCGCTCCACAGAGGGACGCAGTATCAGCCATCCCTCCCTGTCCCACCACCATCATGGCCGAGGGCATCGTCGTGTAGGGAAAGCCAATCTCCTTCCTCAGCGGACCGACAATCGCTTCGAACACCCCATAGGAGCACGCCCCCTTTTGATATCCGAGGTAGGCCGCCTCAGCCACCGCCGCAGGATCGAGCTTCTTATAGGGCCAGGGAAGATCCGGCGCTTTGCTCTGCTGCTCTCCATGTGCGCCGAAAGCGTTGTTGCCGCTGGACAGAGACACACCGGCGAATCCGGCCCCGACCGCAAACCTTCCTACCCACTTCATCAGGTCTCTTCGAAGCAAGTGCACAATTCCCCCTCGTTGATGATTAACGCCACCGCGCAGGACCGACCAAAGGCCCTTCCCGCGAGTATTCCAGCCCTCCCAGGCCCGAACGAGCCCACCGACTTGCGTCAAGCGCATCGGATTGTTCAGGACTTTTTGGCAAGCTAGAGCTTTTGGAGACCGGAGGTCAACTCGGGAACACAGTTGCGCCCCAACAAGAAGCACGACTGGCAGATCGACAGGCCGGCCTCGGTTCTCGATAGAGCATCACGCCGGAACTCCCGGCGACAGGTCGGTGCCTGCGCTGGGCAGAGGAACCCGCCATCCGCGCTGCAGTCCTTGATGCACGTTCCGGCGGAGGGCATGCCACCGTGCCACCGGGGCAGCACACCGCGGCGAAACCGCACGGCAAGGGGCAGCCTGCGCAGGCGTCGCTCCCCGGCCACCTCCCGCCCGCGATGCTCGGCAGATGGACAACCCTTTCCAACTGCGTGGAACGATCGTCCTGTTCCACGGAGAGGCACGTCCGGCCGGTATGCTGCCTGTTCTTGAAGATGGCCGGGATGAAACCAAGCCGTCCCAGCAGACAGGCAGTTCGAAGAACACTCCTAGTTCACACCAGCGCCTACTTCGCCTGCGGCGCGGCAGAGCTCCCGGCGGCGGCCGGCACCGTGGCCGGCTTCGCCTCCACCTTTCCGGGCCCCGCGGCAGGCTTGGCGCGCATCTGCACGATGCGCAGCTCGATGCGCGCCGAGCTCCTCACCGGCCCGCTGAAGTCGATGTCCAGCGGCCGCGTGTTGCCCCAACCCACCAGCTCGAGCCGGCTGGGGTGTACGCCATGGGCGACGAGCAGGTCGCGGATCGCCCCGGCGCGCTTGAGCGAGAGCGCGTCTCCGCCGGTCGGCGCCTCGGGCGTATCGGTGTGCGCCTCGATGACCACCTTGGCGATGTCTCGCCGGGCCTTCATCGTGAGGGCAACCTGCTTGATCAGCCACTCGGCGCTCTGGGACACGTTCGAGCGGCTGGGCGAGAACTCGATCTTCTTCTGGGCGATCGAGAGCATTCCGTTCTTCACGGAGACGAGCACCGGGCCCGCGTCCGCACAGCCGTCGTCGTCGGTGAATCCATTGATGGTCTCGGGCTCGTTGGGGCACTTGTCCTGGGCGTCGACCACGCCGTCGCTGTCCGCATCGGCGTCGGGGCAGCCATCGTCATCCTCGTAGCCGTTAAGGTCCTCGGCGGCCGCAGCGCAGCGATCCTTAGCGTCCGCGACCCCATCCTTGTCGGCATCCTGGTTGGCGGGCACAGGCGGCACGCCATCGACACAGCCTGGGCAGGCCTTGTCCGACACGTGGTCGATCTTGGCGGGGCGCCGGTCAGGCGCGACGGGCATGGGTGGAGGCGGAGCAGCAATCTTGGATCCGGGCTCGTTGAGCCACGCGAAGCCCAGGCCCACCAGCGCGCGCCAGCTCGGAGTGCCATAGCCACGGGTGAGCCCGCCGCCAGCCCCGAACGACAACCAGACCGCCCGCGAGAGCCCCACCTTGAGTGCGCCGCGCAGCTCCAACGGCGCGGTCTCGCTGCTGGGGTTGGAGAAGCCCACCGCGCCCACCAGAGCCAGCTCGGGGGTGAGGTCAGCGCCCTTGAGCGCGATGGGATACTCGGCGGCCACGCCGTAGGCGAGCTCGTGCGAGAACTTGAGATTGAGCAGGGTCTCGGTGCGGTGGAAGTTGGCCCCCACCGAACCCAGGAGCCGGGCGCCCAAGATCTTGCCCTCCAGCGAGAGGCGCGGCTGTGCGCCCCAGCCACCACCGCGATAGGACGTGCTGCCGCCGGTGGGGAAGACCACTGCCACCGACACCGCCAGCTTCACGGGCACGCCGCGCCGCGACTTCTCGCCCTTGGCCAGGGCCTCCTCGTCCGGGCCCAGCAGGATGGCGAACTTGGGGACCAGGCGCAGGTCACCCATGCCAATTCCGCCCGGATCACCTCCGTTGCCCGATACGAGCGGCGAGAGGTCGCCCCCTCCGCTGCCGGACTGGTAGACCAGCGGGAGCGCGAGGCCGATCTCCACGCGCTTGAACAGCGCGAGAGAGGCCAGCAGCTCGGCGGTGAGCTGGCTGTCCACCAGCTTGGAGACGGTCTCTCCCGTCTTCGGGTCGCGCAAGACCAGCGGCGAGCTGGCGTAGTTGAGGAACAGCGTCGCGTCGACCTCCAGGTGGTTGCCCACCCCGCCCGAGGCCACGCCCAGGATGTCCGTCGCGCCGGGCGTCCCCTTGAACTGCTGGGCGTCGATCGCCGCGGAGGCCACTGGAGCCGATTGGGCCCGAGTGCTGGCCGGAGCCAACAGGAGTCCAGCAGCCACCGCGAAGGCGAGCGCCATCGATCCGCCTGCCTTGCTCACCCCTCGGCGGCGCCGGAGCACGCTGGCCAGAGCCAGGCCACCCAGCCCAAGAAGCGCGAGGCCGGACCCGGAATCGGCAACCCCCGTCGCTCCGCATCCACCGCCGCCCGCCACCAGATAGTCGTCGGCGGGATCGGTGGGATCGGTCTGCCGCTCCACCTCATCGCCATCAGGGACGCCGGCCTGATCCGTGTCGTACACGTTCGGGTCGCTTTCGCTCGGGTCGACCTGACCATTCTGGTTCTTGTCCTCGGTCCCATCCATGAGGCCGTCGTCGTCGCAATCGGCCCGCAGCGGGTTGGTGGGGTTGGCGCCCTTGAGCTCCACCCCGTCGTTGAGCCCGTCCTCGTCCGTGTCCGTCACGCGGGGATCGGTCTCGCTGCGGTCCTCGCGACCGTTGTGGTTCTTGTCCTCCTCGCCGTCGAGGAGGCCGTCGGCATCAGAGTCGGCCTTCAGTGGATCCGTGGCGTCCGAGGGATCGAGATCGGCCGCGAACTTGGAGGGGTCGGTGTTGACGCCCTGCGGCACGGTCAGCCCCAGCTCCAGCCCGTCAGTCAGCCCGTCGCCATCGGTGTCGGCCTTGAGGGGATCGGTGTGGAGGTCGGTGACCTCAGCGCCGTCCTTGAGCCCGTCGTCGTCGCTGTCGTCGTCGAGCGGGTTGGTGAGGTGCTGCTTGACCTCCGGTCCGTCGAACACCCCGTCGGCATCGGTGTCCGGGTTGTTGGGATCGGTGTGGTGGAGCTCCTCCTCGAGGTCGGTGAGGCCGTCCTTGTCGGTGTCCTGGCCCACGATGATGCTCACCGCCGCGCTGGCCACCCGGCCGTTCTCCACCTGCACCACGTAAGTGAACCCGTCGAGGCCGCCAAAGCCTGCAGCGGGGGTGTAGAGGACCATCTGCCCATCCTCGGTGATGGTCGCGGTGCCATGGGCCGGCTGGGAAACGAAGGCCACCAGGAGCTTCGACGGCGGGTTGGGCAGGTAGCTCGAGTGGGCCAGCACGTCTATCGGGTTGTCGATGCTGTCCTTGGGAACGATCACCTCGAAGTCCTCCACGGTGGGAGGCTGCGGGGTGGGATTCACGTGCAGGGTCACGGTAGCGGTGGCGAGCCCTCCGTTGCCATCGGAGACCGTGTAGGTGAAGGAGTCGTCGCCGAAGTAGAGGCCCGAGGTGTAGAGCACCTTCGCTCCGTCCTGGATGATCTCGGCGGTGCCGTGCTGCGGCTGGGTCACGGCGAGGACCGAGAGCGTCTCCCCCTCGTCGGGGAAGCTCGAGTCGTTGGCCAGAACATCCAGCTCGCTGGGCGAGAGCTCCAATACGGTGGCGGTGTCGTCCACCGCGGTCGGGTTCTGGTTGACCGAGCGCACGGTGACGAGCACCTCGCCGTTGCCTTCCTTGGCTCCGCCATTGCCTGAATGGCCCAGGTCGTTGGCGTTGACGCTCAGAGTCTCCTGGCCATGGAAGTACTGGCCAGGCTGGTACAACAGCCCGTCGAGCGCGGCGTTGATGGCCGTGAGCGAGCCGGTGAAGCTCATCGTCACGTCATTGGCCCCGTCGCCCTGGGAGAAGGCGAGCCCCGCGGTAGAGGCGACAGTCAGCGTCCCCTTGGTCACGCTCAGGGTCACCTTCTCGTCGCCGCCATTGGCGTCGACGTCGGCGACGCTGATGGCGTTGGCGCCCGAGCTGGAGAAGACCAGGGGGACCTCCTCATCGGTGGTCTGCGGGCTGGGCAGGGAGATCACCGGCGGGTGGTTCACCGGGCCGACGGTCACATCCACCGTAGCGGTGTCGGTGGCGGGGTTGGCGGGATCGGAATCGGCGATGGTGTAGGTGAATTGGTCGGTTCCCGCGTAGCCCGGTGTGGGCCGGTAGCTGATCGAAGATCCGTTGGAGGTGATGGTCGCGATGCCGTGAGCAGGCACGGAGACCGCCACGATGGTGAGCGTCTCGCCGAGGTCGGGCGCGGTGGAGTCGTTGGCGAGCACGTCTGCGAGGTTGTCGCCGCTGCCCTCCTCGACGAAGAGCACGTCGTCGTTGGCGACGGGCGCGTGGTCGACGCTGGTCACGGTGACGCTCACGGTGGCGGTGGCCAGACCGCCATGACCGTCGGAGATCGTGTAGGTGAAGGAGTCGGCGCCGGAGAACTGCGCCGCGGGTTGGTAGGTCACCCCGGAGCCTCCGGGCGCGATGGCGGAAGAGCCACTGCCGGGGGCGGAGACGGCGACGACCGTGAGCGTCTCGCCGGAGTCCGGGAGGATCGAGTCATTGGCCAGCACGTCGATGAAGGTGGCCGGACTCTCGCCGGGGAGGGTCGCGGAGTCGTCGACGGCGGTCGGCGGGTGATTCACCGGCGTCACGGTGATGGAGACGGTGGCTGTGGCGTGGCCACCCCTGCCGTCGGAGATCGTGTAGGTGAACGAGTCCGGGCCGTCATAGAGGGGGGTCGGCTGGTAGGTGACTCCCGTGCCGCCCGGGGCGACGGCTGCCATCCCGTGCGCAGGCTGGGTCACCGAATCGACGGTGAGGGTCTCGTCAGAGTCGGGAACAGTGCTGTCGTTGAGCAGCACGTTGAGGGGAGTCGCCGGGCTGTCCTCGGGGACATTGAAGCTGTCGGCGTTCGCCACCGGATCGTGGTTGACCGGGCGGACCGTGATGACGACCTCGTTGGTGGTCGAACGAGCGCCGCCGCTTCCCGAATTCCCCAAGTCGTTGGTGGTGATGGTCAGCGTCTCGGTGCCGGACCAGTAGGTCGTGGGGGCGTAGATCAGCCCGTCCAGGGCCACGTTGGATGCATCAATGGAGCCCACGAGGACCACGTTGGCGGAGCCGTCGCCACTGACGGAGGCGAGGCCGCTGCTGGTGGCCAGGGTGAGCACGCCGTGGGTCACCGTCAGCGTGATGTGTACGTTGCTCGCTGCGGCGTCGAGGTCGGTCACCTGTATGGCTCTGCCCGCGGCATTGGATAGGGTCAACGATGTGTCCCCATCGATAGCCTGCGCCCCGGGCAGCACGTGGACCGGCGGGTCGTTGACCGGCCCCACTGTGACGTGAACGGTGGCCAAGGCGGTGCGCCCGCCCGGGTCGGTAATGGTGTAGGAGAACTGGTCCGTGCCGTTGTAGTTCGCAGTCGGCGTGTACGTGACGTGGGTGCTTCCGGGGAGGACGATCTCCACGGTGCCGTGCACGGGCTGGGTCACCGAGAGGACGGTGAGGGTCTCGCCGGAGTCCGGGCCGTCATCGTCGTTGGCCAACACGTTGAAGGAGTTGGCGGTGCTGTCCTCGAGGACGGTGAAGGTGTCGGCGTTCGCCACCGGATCGTGGTTGACCGGTCGGACCGTGATCACGACCTCGTTGGTGGTCGAGCGCGCGCCGCCGTTGCCTGAGTGGCCCAGATCGTTGGTGGTGATGGTCAGCCGCTCCTCGCCAGACCAATAGAGCTGGGGAACGTAGAGCAGGCCGTTGAGGGCCGCGTTGCAACCAACGATCGTTCCCGTGAAAGAGACGGCCTGATCGGAGGTGCCGTCGCCGGCGGTGAACGTGAGGCCGCTGGTGGACGCGAGCGTGAGCAAGCCATGGGTCACGCTCAGGGTGACCTGGACGTCGAGACCTGCGGCGTCGGGATCGCTCACCTGCACGGCGTTTCCACCGGCGCTGGAGAAGACCAGCTGGGTGTCCCCGTCGATGGACTGCGCCCCAGGCAGCACGTGGACCGGCGGATCGTTGACCGGCCCCACCGTGACATCGACCAGGGCGGTGGCGGTGAGCGAGCCACCCGAATCCCCGATGGTGTAGCTGAACTGATCCGCGCCGTTGTAGTTGGCCGTCGGCTGATAGGTCAGCCCTGTCCCGCCGCCCGTGATGACCACCGTGCCGTGGGCGGGCTGGGTGACGGAGACGATGGTGAGCGTCTCCCCGATGTCCGGGAGGTAGCTGTCGTTGACCAGCACCGGGACCGCGGTTGCGGGCGCGCTCTCGTCGATGAAGAAGGTATCGGCGTTGGCCGTCGGCGGGTCGTTCACCGAGGTCACCGTGACCCGCACCGTAGCCGTGGCCTCGCCGCCGTTGCCGTCGGAGATGGTGTAGGTGAACTGGTCCGACCCGTAGTAGTTGGCGTTGGGGGTGTAGCTGACCGCGGTACCGGTGCCGCTAACCAGGCCATGGCTCGCCGGGGTCACCCCGATCACCGTCAAGGTCTCGCCGGTATCGGGGGCGATGGTGTCGTTGGCCAGCACGAGGATGGAGGTAACGCCGCTGTCCTCGGCCACGGTGATCGCGTCGTCCAGAGCCGTAGGCGGATCGTTGGCCCCGGTGACGGAGATGGACACCGTATCGGTGTCGCTCTTGGGCCCGCCGGTACCGGTGTTGCCCAGGTCGTTGGTGGTGATGACGAGTGTGGTCGCTCCGGCGAAGTTGGGGTTTGGCTGGAACCCCAGCCCATTGAGAGCGGCGTTGATGAGCGGCAGGGTGCCGCGGAAGGTCATCGTCGCGTCGCCCGTGCCGTCGCCCACCGAGAAGGTCAGGCCCGTCAACTGGGAGAGCGAGAGGGTTCCGGCGGGGGCGCTGAGCGTCACCTCCACCTGGGCCGGCGAGGGCGCGTCCACGTCGCTGGTCTGGATGAGGTTGCCGTAGGCGATGGCGAACAGCAGGGGCACGTCCTCGCCAACGGTCTGCGCTCCGGGAACGAAGTTGACCGGCGGGTCGTTCACCGCGGTGACGTTGGTGACCACCGAGACGCTGTTGTTGGCGGCGACGGGGTCGGGCGTGGCGGGCCCGCCCGTGGTGAAGATGGTGCCGCTGGCGGTGACAGACACTCCGCCCTCGGGCGGGGCAGTCACGGTGATCACGATGTTGGGCACCGCGCCCGGGGCGACGTTGTTGCGATTGCAGGTCACGACCCCCGCCGCCTGGCTGCAACTCCAGCCACTCCCGGACGCGCTGACGTAGGTCGTCCCCGCCGGCACCGTGAAGGTCACCCGCATCGTCGTGGCCGCGGTGGAGGGGCCCCCGTTGTTCACCACCAGCGTGTACGAGTAGGTCGCCGCCTCGTCGACGGGCTCGGCAGAGGCGGAGGCGGTCAGGGAGAGATCCGCCGAGGGCGCGAGCACGTCGGTGTCGGTGGCGAGGTTGCTGGCGTCGGCCGGGCTGAGATCGCTGATGGTGGCCGGAGCGCGTACTGCGGCGCTGTTGACGAGGTTGCCGGTGGCGTTGGCGGCGATGTCCGCGGTGGCGACGAACGTGGCGGTGGCCCCCACTGGCAGGGTCACCAGGGCGTCGATGTTGCCGGTGCCGGTGGGGCTGGCGCAGTTCCCACCGCCCGCCGCGGTGCAGCTCCAATTGATGTTGGAGAGGATGGCGGGGAAGGCGTCGGTCACCAGGGCGTTGGTGGCCGGGTTGGGCCCGTTGTTGGTGACCACGATGGTGTAGGTAACCGGGGTCCCGGGCACCTCGGTGGTCACCCCGGCGCCGTCGGTCTTGGTGATGGTGAGGTTGGTGCACTCCAGCTTGAGGGGCAGGATGTTGAGCGCGCTGGCGCCGGTAGGGACCGGGATGTTGATGGCCTGGCCCGCCGCGCCCAGGGTCGCGCCGTTGGCGGGGAACTCGGTGAGGCCGGTGGACGTGGTGACGCCGTTGCGCCCGCCCGCGACCGAGCGCGTCACCGCTCCGCCGGAGGTAGCGATATAGCCGCCACCACCGCCGCCGCCGGGCCCCTCGGCCTCGTCCCTGGTGCTCAGCTGCCATCCGCCGTCGCCACCGTTGGCCGACACCGAGAAGCCGCTGGCGATGTTGGCGCGCACGATGATGGTGCCGCCGGCGCCGCCACCTCCCCCACCGTCGTTGCTGGCGGACAGGCTATTCCCGCCGCTGTGGCCGTTGGCCACCAGTGCGCCGCTGCCCTGCACCCGATCGGCGATGAGCAGGATGATGCCGCCGCCATTTCCGCCCGCGCCCGCCGCCCCGGTGTCGCCCGAGCCGCCGCCGCCGCCGCCGCCCATGAAGAGCCGGTTGGCGGGATCGTTGGCGACCACGCGCCCGCCCAGGCCTCCACGCTCGCGCCGCAGGTTGAGCCCCCACCCTGCATTGCCGGGCGCGGTCACGGTGGCGTTGAGGTTCTGCTCGGAGGAGGAGTAGCCGCCACGTCCGCCGCCCGGGCCTGTGCGGCTGGCGTAGTTGGGGTCCAGCGGCCAGGCCACTGCACCGCCGATGGCAGCCAGGTCCATCACCCCGTTGCCCGACCACGTGCCACCTGCGTTGCCGTTGGCGCCGCCGCCGCCGCCTGCCTTGTAGGAGTTGCCACCGCCGCCGCCATTGGCCGGGGCACCGCGCCCATAGCGACCGTTGAGGCCGTCGTAGTCGGTCTGGCTGCCGGCGATCGACTCGCCCTTGATGCCGCCTCCCGTGGCTGCCGCGTAGCGGTAGCCGATGCCGTC
>JACRCT010001175.1 GCA_016218885.1 Deltaproteobacteria bacterium
AGGTGGCCCTCCAGCGCCTGACGCGGAGCGCCGAGGGGGCGCACCACATCGCCGCGTTTGCCCCGGCGCCGGACCTCGGCTGGAGCGTCCTGGTGCAGCGCAGGGAGAGCGTGGCGCTCGCTCCAGCGGAGGCGGTGCGACGCTTCACGCTGTTCTGGTCGGCGGTCGCTCTCCTCGTCGCCGGCGCGATGGGGTTGCTGCTCGCCCGCGGAGTGACGCGCCCGGTCTCCTTCCTGTCGCACGCCGTGAAGGAGGTGGCCGCCGGCCGCTATCGGCAGAGCGTCCCGGTGGAGGGCCGCGACGAGATTGCCTTGCTGGGCGAGGGCTTCAACCAGATGGCGCGGGAGATCCGCCGGCGCGACGCCGAGATCCATGCCTTCAACGCCCAGCTCGAGCTCCGCGTGCAGGAGAAGACCCGTGAGCTGCAAGAGGCCCAGGACCAGATCCAGCGCACCCGGCGCCTGGCCGCGCTCGGCTCGCTGAGCGCGGGTATCGCCCATGAGCTCAACAATCCCCTGACCGGGATCATCGGGCTGGGAAAGCTGCTGGAGAAGGAGATCGGCGGCTCCCTCGAGGCGCGGGAGACGCTCGGGCTCCTCCTCGGCGAGAGCCGGAGGATGGCGCGCATCATCGGAGATCTGCGCCAGCTCGCCGAGCGTGAGATCGAGCAGGCCGGCGCGCGCTTCAACCTGCACGTCCCCCTGGACGCCGCTCTGAGCCAGGCGAGCGAGAGCCTGTCCGCGAGGTCGATCGAGCTGCGGTCCCCGGCGCTGACCGCGGCGCTGCCGGAGATCCAGGGTCACTCCGATGGGCTCAAGCGCGTCTTCTCCGAGCTGGTCCAGAACGCGGTGTCCTCGATGCCCCACGGCGGAGTGCTGACGGTGTCGGTCGACGCCACGAGCGCCGAGGCGGTGCGGGTCTCGGTCCGCGATACCGGACGCGGCATCCCCGCCTCGGTGCGCGAGCGGATCTTCGACCCGTTCTTCACCACCAAGGACGAGCCGGGGCGCGTCGGGCTGGGGCTGTCGGTGTGCAGCCAGATCATCGAGGCGCACCACGGCCGCATCCTGGTCGATAGCGAAGAGGGCAGGGGCTCCACCTTCACCGTCATCCTGCCGGCGGCGGGTGCCAAGGCCCACCTGCAGTAGGCTAGACTGCGAGCACATGACCATGGACGACACCAAGGACAGGCCTGCGAAGGGAAACGAGGAGATCGTGGCGGCCGAGCCGCTCGCGCCCTCCCTCATCCACGAGATGCGCCACCCTCTGATGGGCGCGCTGGCTGCCGAGCACTTCCTCGAGAAGTCGCTGGGCGCCGTGCTCTGCGACAACGAGGATTGGTCGCTGCTCAAGGGTCAGCTGGCGAGGCTGAACGAGATGCTCGCCAGCTACCAGAGCTTCTTCCACCCCGAGCAGCGGGAAGCGACGCTCTTCGCAGTCCAGCCGGCGGTACGGCAGGCGGTCTTGCTGCTGGACTACCGGCTGCGCCGGTTGGGCAAGCGGTTCACCCTGGAGATGCCGCAAGAGCCGATGACGGCTTTCGGCGCTCCCAGCGCGCTGCTGCATGCCCTGACCAACCTGCTGCTCAACGCCCTGGACGCCGTGGAGGAGACCAAGCGGGAGGGACGGTTGCAGGTGCGCGCCCTGGTCACGCCCACCAAGCGCGTGCAGATCCGCATCAGCGACGAGGGGTGCGGGATCTCCGAGTCGGCGGCGGCGCACCTGTTCGAGCGCGGCTTCACCACCAAGGGGCCGCGGAAGGGGACCGGCCAGGGCCTGGCGGTGGCGCGGCGGATGATCTCCGCCTACGGGGGCTCGCTGGTGTTGGTGCCCTCGAACGAGCCGCTGCGCCTGGCCTGGGCGCGCACCGAGTTCTGCGTGGAGATGGCCATGGCGGAGCCCGGCGAGGTGCCCGACTCCTTGCCTCACGACGTGGCGGCGCGGGTGGCTGGAGCGAGGCGGTCGGAGGGGCTGCCGGCAACCCGCCCCCGGATCCTCGCGGTCGATGACGAGGCGATCGTCGCCGTGCTGCTGCGCAAGGCCTTCGCTCAGGCACAGCTCGATGGCGTGGTGGTGTCGAGCGCCGAGGAGGCCCTGAAGCTGCTCGAGGGCTGGCACTTCGACCTGCTGATCGCCGACAAGAACCTGCCGGGCCTCAGCGGCGTCGAGCTGGTGGAGTGCGCGCGCAAGCTCGACCCTTCCATCAGCATCATCCTGATCACCGCCTATGCCTCCGCCGCTTCGGCGGACGTGCTCTTCACCCAGGGCATCGACGACTACCTGACCAAGCCGTTCGAGATCGACGTGCTGCTGGAGCGGGTCAGCCAGGTGCTCGAGCTGCGCTCCCTCCCCCCGCGGCCGCCGCGGGAGAGCAGCGCCGCCTCCGGGGCGCTGCGGGTGCTGCTCATCGACCACGACCAGGCCTTCCGCGGGCGCCTCTCTCGCGAGATCGAGCGGCTGGGATGCTGCGAGGAGCTGACCTATCCCGACGTGATGGCCGGTCTGTGCGCCGTGCCTCCGCCCGACGTCATCGTGGCCCCTGCCCCGCTGTTCTCGCCCGAGGCCCGGCGAGAGCTGTTCCGCCTTCGGTTGCGGCGGCCGGACGTCCGGGTCGCGGTGATCGGGGAGGCGAGCTCGCTGCCCGATACCATGGTAGCGATAGGCCTGGGCGCGAACTCCCGCATCTCGCGGATGCTCGACGACGCGGCCCTGGCCACGGCGATCACCGAGCTGGTGGGGCAGAGACAGACAGGGTGAAGCGTCTGGATACCTTCGCGCGCTCCATTCTCGCTGCTCTCGCGGCGGCGGCGCTGCTGGCGCTGGCGGGCTGGTTCCTCTTTGAGCGCTTCCTCGCTTTGCCGGCTCCACTGCCTCCAGCAGCCCAGCCGGCGCCCGACCTGTCGCAGCCCATGGAGCCGGCACAGCCGAGGCAGGACGAGCCAGCCCTCGGCGCGAGGGCCACCGTGGTCGAAGGCCACGTGGAGCGCTCGAGCGGCGAGCACTGGGTGAACCTCACCGAAGGCGAGCTGCTCGGGGCCTCCCAGAGCGTGCGCACCGCTCCCGGTGCCCGGGTGGAGCTGGAGATCGGCGGGGCCGACTCGCGGCTGACCATCCCCGAGCGGTCCGAGGTCGGCGTCGGCGAGGTGAGCCGAGCCGTGCACCGGCTCAAGCTGCGTCGCGGCCGGATACAGGTGGCCTACCAGCCCAGCGGCGAGCGCGTGCTGCGCATCGAAGGGGAGAAGGGCGGCGTGGCGCAGACGCGCGGGGCGCGCTTCATGATGGTCAGCACGGGGGTCGCGGTGGCGGTGGCCACCGAGACCGGGGTCGTGGACCTGAGCGCCCAGGGCGCGAGCGTCGAGGTCGCCGCTGGGCAGCAGGCGGTCGCCACCCAGGGGCAGCGCCCGAGCCAGGCCGAGCCGATTCCCAAGGAGGCGCTGCTCAAGGTGGCCCGCGCTGCGGCGGACGCCGAGAGCTGCGCGATCGTTCGGGGTAGCGCCCGCCCGGGGGCCGAGGTCACGGCGGACGGCGTGGCCGCCCAGGTCGACGCCCAGGGTCGATTCGAGGTCCGCGTGCCCCGGAGGCCGGGCGTCAGCCAGGTGGTGGTCCAGGCCCGCGAGGTCTCGGGCACCTCGGTGCTCAAGCAGGTCGCCTGCACCGAGCGGGCACCTTCTGTCAGGTCCGAGGTCAAGGTCGACTGGAATGCCGAGCCGTAGTC
>JACRCT010001176.1 GCA_016218885.1 Deltaproteobacteria bacterium
GGTGAAGGTCGCGGCGCCATCCAGCCGGCACTCGAAGGTCACTCCCGCCTCTGGCGAGCCGAAGTCGAAGGTCGCGCTGGCCGAGGAGACGCTGCCCGACGGGCCGCTCATGATGCTGGTGTCGGGGGCGACCGTGTCCACCGCCCAGCTGCGGCTGGCAGGGGTTGGGTCCGCGTTGCCCGCGGCGTCAACCGCGCGCACCTCGAGCGTGTGAGCACCCTGCGCGAGGGCATTGAAGGTCACCGGATCGGTGCAGGCGGTGAAGGTCGCCGCCCCATCCAGCCGGCACTCGAAGGTCACCCCCGCCTCGGGCGAGCCGAAGTCAAAAGCCGCGCTCGTCGAGGCCACCGTGCCCGACGGGCCGCTCACGATGCTGGTGTCGGGGGCGACCGTGTCCACCGTCCAGGTTCGGCTGGCTGGAGTGGCGTCCACGTTCCCCGCCCCATCGCGCGCGCGCACCTCCAGGGTGTGCGAGCCCTGCGCGAGGCCGCTGAAGGTCACCGGATCGGTGCAGGCAGTGAAGGTCGCCGCGCCGTCCAGCCGGCACTCGAAGGTCACTCCTGCCTCGGGCGAGGCGAAGTCGAAGATCGCGCTGGTCGAGGCCACCGTGCCCGACGGCCCGCTCACGATGCTGGTGTCGGGGACGACGGTGTCGCGAGTGGTGGTGAAGGTGTTGCTCACGAGCGTCTTCGGGGTCGCCCCGACGCTGTAGCTCAGGGTCGCCGCGTTGGGGTAGGCCCCGTCGCTGGCGACAGTCACTGTGACCGTGAGGCTCAGGGACGCCCCCGAGACGAGGTTGCCGAGCGTCCAGGTGACGTTCGGCGCCGCGAAAATACCGCCGCCGCTCGCCGAGCTGAACGTCGAGCCCGCGGGAATGGGGTCGACCAGCGACGCCGAGAGCGCGGTGCCCGGCCCGGCGTTGGTCACCTTGATGGTGTAGGTAATGCTGTTGCCTGAGGTGAAGGCGGCACCCGACTTGGTCACGGTCAGGTTGGGCTGGGTCGTCGAGGCTGCCACGCCGCCGGTGAAGAGGCTGTCCAGGAAGAGACGCGCGCCATTGGTCAGGGGGTTGCTCGAGATGGGCAGCGCCGCCCCGTAGTCATGGCCGCCCAGGTAGGTCACGAAGCCGTTGGTGGTGAGGCCGTCCATGAAGCCGGTCACCCAGGCGACGCGCGCCTGCGCCCCACCCGAGTCCGAGCGTCGGATGAGGATTCGCGAGTTGGCCCGGTAGGTCGAGCCTGCAGCCAGGTTCAAGCTGTCCACCGCTCCGCTGTCCACCCTGAAGGTCCCGTCGATCTGCGCCAGCAGGTGATCCGGCGCGTCATGGATGGCGTCCGAGGCCCCACGGTTGCTTCCGGTGAACCCGCCGGTGGTGATGAGCCGTCCATTGCCGTTGTTCTCGACTGCAGTGATGCCCGAGCACTGGGCATGGAGATGGCTTGCGGCGGTCAGCCCGAGCCAGTGCCGGATTTCGCGGACCGCCTCGTCGGTGGGGATCAGGCCGGCGTGCTGGATGGACAGGTGATCGAACTGGGTCACGCTACCGGAGAGCAGCGCCCCGTCGTTGACGCCGCTCGCGCCCGGACCCGCCAGCTGCGCGACGGTGATCATCCCGGGGCTGGCCACGCTCCACAGCGCCCCCGTGGAGTCGGGGATCCGAGCCGAGTTCAGGTAGTTGAAGGCGATGGCCTCGTAGTTGTCCTGGAGCACGGCGATGCGCGGCGCAGCCATCAGCTCGATCTGGGAGTCCGCGGAGAAGGCGGCTGTCGCCTCGTGCACCACCACCACTGGGGTGGGGTGGGCGGCGAGGAAGGCGTTGATCTCCACGATCGCAGCTGCCCGCTGTGCGGCGTCGATGACGAACGGCCCCCCGCGGAAATTGCGAGCGGCTGGCACGTCCGCGGTGCCGAGGGGGCGCGTCGTCACGTTGAAGTCGACGGCCCCGAGCACCTTTCCCGCCAAGGCGATGCGGTGGACGGGGATGTTGGCGCGCAGCAGCCGGTGCACCATGCCGAAGGCCCGCAGCGTGCCGTTGTCCTGCAGCGCGGTGTCCATGGGGATGATGATCGAGTTGGCAGGGAATGCCACGTTCACGCTCTGGCGCACCTGGCCGAGCGGATCGGGTTGCCGCGTTTCAGATTGGCTGTCGCAGGCGGTCGCCAAGGCCAGTGCGGCAACGAGGAGGACACGGGGGTTGAGAGTCGTACGCATCACGGCACCTCCTTCGCCTTGATTTCCACCTTCTCGGCAGACTCGATCATGAACTCGACACGGCGGTTATTGGCGCGGCTGGCCTCGGTGAGGTTGGGGCCGGCGGGGCGATCCGGCCCGTAGCCGGCTGCCTTGAGCCGGTTGCCGTCGACGCCCCGCTTGATGAGGTAGGCCCGCACCGACTCCGCTCGCGCCTGGCTGAGCTTGAGGTTGTAGTCGCGCTTGCCGACGTTGTCGGTGTGGCCCTCGATGGCCACCGAGCTGATCTCGCCGTGGCCCTTGAGCACGTCCGCCACCTGGTTCAGCAGCGGGAACGACTTGGGCAGGATGGTGGCCTTGGCGGTGGCGAAGAAGATCTTGTCCTTGATGACCAGCTTCTCGCGGGTGATCTCCACCAGCTGCTTCTTGGCCTTGGGGCAGCCCTGGTTGTCGGGGTCGCCCTTCTCATCGGGGCAGTTGTCGCGGTTGTCGACCACCGTGTCGCCGTCGCGGTCCGGGCAGCCCTTGAGCTCGGCCTTTCCGGGCTCCTTGGGGCAGGCGTCGTCGGCGTCCTCGATTCCGTCCTTGTCCGCGTCGCGGATGGGGCAGCCCTTGCGCTCCTTGGGCCCCGGCTCCTGCGGACAGGCGTCGTCCGCGTCCTCGATACCGTCCTTGTCGGCGTCGCGGATCGGGCAGCCCTTGCGCTCCTTCAGACCCGGCTCCTGCGGGCAGGCGTCGACCTTGTCCGGCAGACCGTCCAGGTCGGAGTCGACGACCGGGCAGCCCTGCTCCTCGACCGGCCCGGGGACGTTGGGGCACTTGTCGTCCACATCGAGGACCTTGTCCGCGTCGTTGTCCGGGTCGGGGCAGCCATCCTCGTCGCGGAACGAATCGGCATCCTCCTTCTCCAGAGGGCAGCGATCGACGCGATTGAGCAGGCCGTCTCCGTCGTCATCCAAGTCAGGGCACTGCGCGGGGCTGTGGCTCTCGCCGGGGACGCACGCCACCGGCTTCGCGGGCGCAAGGGCGACGCCGGCGAGCACGCGGAAGGAGGGGGTACCCGGCAGCTGGCCGAAGCCCGGGCCGCCGATCGCGAAGAGCTCCAGCATCCATACCGGGAAGCGGACTCCAGCGAGCGCCTCCACGCCGAGCGGCGTGTCGCCCCCACCCAACGGGAAGCCCGCGTGGCCGCTCAGCTCCAGCCCGACGTCCTTGACCCGGGTGCTGCCGATGAGCTTGAGGCCCAGCTGGGAGCCGACGCTGTCGCGCACGGTGCCGCCGGGGGTCAGCACCATGTTCTCGGGGCGGATCCACACGGCCATTTCGCCACCCACCCGGAACTGGCCGAGGTTCCGACCCAGCGAGATCTGGGGCACCATCCCGAACTCCCGAGAGAGGGTCCGTCCAGTGGAGAGCGGGATCACGGCTCCCAGCTGAATGGCCACGTCCAGCGGGAACTCCCGCGCCAGGAGACCTCCGGAGCGCTGGGAGGTCAGCGCCAAGCGCGCATTCAGGAGAGGCGACGAGAGGCCAGCGGAATCGGGGCTCTGGACCCCGTCGATGCTGTCGCCTGCCTGGTAGAGGACGAGCGGGATCTCTCCGACGACCTGCAGGTAGCTGGTGAGGCCGTAGCCCACCGCGAGGTGCGCCGTGAGACGTCGGGCGACCAGCGCTCCTTCGCGCTCGTCGTTGGACACGAGCACCAGCGGCTCGTTCTCATAGTGAAAGCCGAGGAGCACGTGGAGCTGCCCATTGTCCAGGACGTCGCCGCTCGCCGCGGTCAGCCCGTCGCGTGCCCCGCCGTTGAAGCTGAAGCGCTCGAGTCGGAACTCCGGGATCGGCTGGGCAGACTGCGCCATCGCCGTCCCCGCTAGGAGGAGGGAGCAGACTAGGATCAAGCGCATAGGCGAGGACTCCTGCGAATGGGCGGCCAGAAACCCTTCTTGAGGATCAGGGTCTTCGCGTTCTACCCGGGAGGACCGAGCGTTCGCAACCAAAGGGGTGGGGTGCTATCGCCCTAGACCAGACCCGCGCGCAGGCGACCAGAACCCAGAAACACCGCTTTTTTCGCAGAGTTGGCTCAGCACGGCCTTCGCGTTCGAAGGCTGGGCTGCGCTACCTCAGGGCGGCCTGCAGCGCGTTTCCGGCCTGGGCGATGGGGCTGCGGGCGGAGGTGACGAGCTCGAAGTCGCCGCGCAGAGCCTTGAGAGCGCAGCGCTCGCACTCGATCTCGCGCCGTGTGCGCAGGCCCATTCGGCGCAACCGGACGAGCCCCGGGCCGCTGCCGCTCACCGCGTAGCGAAGCAGGGACAGCGTGGCGACACCGGTGCCCAGCAGCCAGGCAGGCCCCAGCCTGTAGGCAGCCGCGCTGCAAACGAGCGCCACGCCGGAAAGAAAGGTCACGGCGACCCGATCGAGCCCCCAGGTCCGGTCCAGCCGCGCGATCTGGGCGTCGATCTCGGCGCTCGAGCGCGTGGCGAAGTCCTCGATGCGCGCCGCCACACAGTGGTCGATCTCCGCGTTGATCGCCTCGGGGGTGTGGCTTCGGATCCGGTCCGCCTCGCCCACTGCCATGACCGCTTCCTCTCGAGCCTGCCGAGACCTGCACCGGCACACGTAAGTTAGGAACGCGCCCCCTTTCGGGACCAGTCGAGATTCCGCCCACCGATCGGATCAGAGCACCTCCCCTTCCACTGCCCCCTTCCTCGCCCGACAATGGGCACCTCCTCTGACGGCGGAGCTGCCCATGCGTCCCCTCGCCTTCCTCCCGCTTGCGGCGCTCCTCGCGAGCTTGCCGGCCGCCGCCATGCCCGTGGATCTCATCCCCGATCCCCGCCCCGCCTCGGCGGTCGTGGACCAGACCGGCACGCTCACCGATGAGGACCGGGCGGTCATCGACCTGTACGCATCTCGAGGGCGCTCGCGCGGGCAGCTGGTGGTGGTGGTCATCGACAGCGTGGATGGCGCCGTGCCTCGCACCTTCGCGACCCAGCTCTTCAACCGCTGGAAGCTCGATACCCGAGAGCGCAACCGCGGAGTCCTGTTCCTGGCGGCGCTGCGCGATCGCAAGGCGGAGATCGTGGTCGGCGATGGCTTTGGCGGGGTGACCGGAACGACCGATCGGATCATGCGCGAATCGGTGATCGCGAGCTTCAAGAGAGGCGATCAGCGCCAGGCCTTGGTGGAAGGAGCACGGGCGTTGGTCGACGACCTGATCCTCGTGCGCGAGGACCTCCCCGCGGAGACCCCCGTCGCGCCGGCCCCCGCTGCCGATCCGAGCCCGGCATCGGCGATTCCCGCGGTCGTGCCTCCCTCTGCCTCCCCGGAATCCACCGGCGGCTCCTCGCCGCCGGCGGTGCTGCGGGCACGAGATTGGGCCGGCGGCAGTCCGCTCACGTTCTGGGGCGGGCTCGGCGGGATCCTCCTGGGGGCGTGGGCGGGGGTGCGGCGATACCTGCGCATGCGCCCACGGGTCTGTCCGGGCTGCCAGCAGAAGATGTTGCGGCTCGACGAGGCAGCCGACGACGCCCACCTCTCCGCTGGCGAGAAGATCGAGGAGCAGCTGGGCAGCGTGGACTACGACCTGTGGATGTGCCCCGGATGCCACCACACGCTCAAGCTGCGCTACGGCTCCTTCTTCACCAGCTACTCGAAGTGCCCCAGCTGCAGCTACCAGACGGTGAAGATCACGACCACTACGGTCACCGCCGCCACCCAGTACAGCACGGGAACTGCTCGGGTCGTGGAGGACTGCCAGCAGTGCTCGTACAACCGCACCTACACCCGCACCATCCCGCGCAAACCCAAGCCCTCGAGCTCCTCGTCGCGGTCGGGCTCATCCTCCAGCCGCCGCAGCTCGGGCGGCTCGTCCTCGGGGCGCGGGTCCAGCGGGAGCTGGTAGCCCGGCGGCTTCAGGGCAGCGTCTCCTCGGGCACCTCGCGGCGCGGCGCGCGCAGGATCTCGTAGCGCGCAGCCTTCCCCTTGAGGGTCAGGATGGCCGCGAGCCCGTAGGAGGTCTTCCCGTCGTTCATCTTCCAGGGCAGCGAGCTCGCCGGGCCCGGGTTCAGGAACAGCGAAGGGTGGAGCTTGCCGGGCGCCAGCACCTTCCCCGCCAGATCGGTCGCCCGCGCACCGGCCTCGAGGATATGCCCGTGCACGCCAAAGAGGATCTTCGCCTCGGCGATGGCGGCGGTGACGTCCTTGTCCCCCACGTTGCCCGCGCCCGGTACGAAGTCGATCGCCTCCTTGCCCTTCTGCGCAGGCGGGCCGTGCATCAGCAGCACGACCGGCTGCTTGGCATCCTTGGCAAGGGTGACGATCGACCGCGCGTCCTCGCTCTTGTAGAGGCAAGCGCCGCTGCCTTTGACGTAGCCCTTGTCCGAGTAGCCGCCGAGCGAGACGAGCTCGAAGGATTCGGCCTCGAGCCGGCGAACCAGGTCCATGTTCACCAGATTGGGATGGTCCTTGGAGATCGCGCGCACGGCACGGTTGAACGGCGCGCGGCTCTCCCAATTGCCGATGACCGCGTAGGTTGGAAGCCCCTGCTCGGCGACGTAGGCGAGGACCTCCTCGAGGTCGAGCTCGTTCTCCGCAGAGTCGCCCCCCAGGAGCACCCCCTCGACCTGCGCCTGCTTGAAGCGGGCGAAGAACTCGCCGAGCGAGGCCCTCGTGGCCTTGTCGAGCTCCTTGATCCCCGAGAGGACGCCCAGGCGCACCTCCCCTGGGACGGCACGGCCGCCGATCCGCCGGATCCTGGCAGTAGACCCCAGGAAGGTGAGCTCGAAGCCCTGGTGGACCTTCACCTCCGGCGCGGGCAACGCCTCGACCGGGCCCACGCAGGCCAGGCTGTGGGCGGACTGGTACTCGTCCCAATTGGCCGGCGGCGGCTCCTCCTGGGCCAGACAGAGCGCGGGGACGAGCAAGGCCATCGCCAAGAGGAGCGGACGCATGGGCGCATTCTCGACGCCCGGCAGGGCGAGGGCAAACCCGGTTCGGTTGAAAGCCCTGCCACGGCCGGACACAATCGCGCATGCCCATCGCCTTCTCCGACCGGCCCCTGAACGACGTCGCGTTGTCGGACCAGCTCAAGAGCCTCGAGCGCCGCCCTCCGCGCAAGCTCGACGAGGCGCTGACTTCGCTGGGCTACCGCGGCCAGCCTGCAGCGCGCCGGGCCTTGTGCTTGACCGCCTACAGGCACGTCGAGCGCCTGCGCCGCGTCCATGTCGAAGGCTATGACCGCGCTGACCTGCCGGCGCGGACCAACGTGCTGTGCATGGGCCCGACCGGGTGCGGCACGACCTACATCGTCGAGCTCCTCTTCGGCCGGGTGCTAGGTCTGCCCCACGCGGTGGTGGACATTACCGGCTACTCGGAGACCGGCTACGTAGGCGGCGACGTCCACAGCATCCCCTCGCGGTTGGTGGACGCGGCGTTGGGCAACGCCGACATCGCGCGCGGCGGAGTGCTCGTGCTCGACGAGTTCGACAAGCTCGCCACCAGCGAGAACCGGGCCGTGTTCGCGGGCGCCGAGACCACCAAGGACGTCTCCGGGCGCGGCGTGCAGCGCGAGCTGCTCAAGATGATCGAGGGCTCGCTGGTCGACACGCAATTCGGCATCTCGTACCCGGAGCGGTTGAACTTCGACTCCCGGGACCTGTGCTTCGTGGCCTGCGGCGCTTTCTCGGGCCTGAAGCTCTCGGCCGCGGCCCGCCGGGAGCTCGGCTTCAACCGCAAGATCGAGCCGAAGCTCGAGCAGAAGATCGCGGTGCGCCTGGAGACGCGCGAGGCGGAGGACACCGAGGCGCTGGCCAGGTACGGCTTCCTGCCCGAGCTGATCGGGCGCTTCGGGCGCCTCGTGGTCTTCCACC
>JACRCT010001177.1 GCA_016218885.1 Deltaproteobacteria bacterium
CAGCGGGTTGGTCGGCTCCTCCGAGGAGAACCTGCGCAAGGCTATCCGTGTCGCCGAGAGCGTGGCCCCGGTGGTGTTGTGGGTGGACGAGATCGAGAAGGGCCTGTCGGGAGTGGGCAGCTCCGGCATCTCCGATGGCGGGGTGACGGCGCGGGTCTTCGGCACCTTCCTGACCTGGCTGCAGGAGAAGACCGCACCGGTCTTCGTGGTGGCCACCGCCAACAAGATCGAGGCCCTACCGCCGGAGCTGATCCGCAAGGGGCGCTTCGACGAGATCTTCTTCGTGGATCTGCCTTCCGCGGTGGAGCGAAAGGAGATCCTCGAGATCCACCTGCGCCGCCGCTCGCGGGAGCCGGCCGGTTTCCTGGCGGAGACCTTGGCCTCGCTGGCCGCCTCGTTCTCCGGCGCGGAGCTCGAGCAGGCAGTCATCAGCGGGCTCTACGATGCCTTCGCCGAAGGCTGTGAGCTCGAGCATCGCCACATCGCCAAGGCCATCAGCGAGACCTTTCCCTTGGCGACGACCATGGGACACGAGATCACCAAGCTGCGCGAGTGGGCCAAGACCCGCACGCGACCGGCGTCGGTGTCGCGAGGGGACTGACCGTGGCCGCCGACGACCGGCTCTCGCGCTTCAAGAACCTGGAGAAGGTGCGCCGGGAGGAGGCTGGCGCTCAGCCCGCCGTCTCTGCCCGCTTCGGGGCGCTGGAGAGGGCCCCGGAAGGCGCTCCTGCCCCACCGAGCTCGCCGGTCAGCGTCGAGCGTTTCGCGCCTCCTTCATCGGCCGCGTCCCAGCCGGCGCTGCGGACTCTCGAGGACGTGCGGCGCGCTGCCGCCGCGCCTTCGGGGCTGGAGCTGGCCACCTTCGGGCAGGGAGAGCAGCCCTTCGTCCGCTGCGCGAGATGCAAGAACGATCATCACGCGCTGGCGAGCGTCTGCTCCCACTGCGAGGCGAATCTCCACACGCCCGAGCAGCAGGACTTCAACGAGCGGCTCTGGGGGGCGATGAGGGCAGAAGAGGAGAAGGCGAGGGAGGCTGCGTCACGGGCTCAGGCTGCCCTCATGCCCACCGGGCCGTCTTCGGCGCCTTTGCCGTTTCCCTCGGAAGGGAGCACAGGGCTCACGCCGGAGCAGCAGCGCGCGCTCGCCGAGCAGATGGCCCGCGAGGTGGCGGAGCACACCCGCGCTCGCATCGAGGGCGACTCGCTGATAGCGGGCCTGGGGAGGGGCGATTCCCTGGGCGTCTTCGCCTGGGGCCTGAGCCGGATTCCTCCGCGAGTGAGAGCAACGTTGTGGGGCGTTGGGCTCGGGGTGCCGGTCCTGCTGCTGCTCTTCAAGGGCACCCGGCCGCTGGGACTCGGATGTCTGGCTCTGGGGGCGCTACTCGCGTTGCGTGCCTGGATGGGGAGATAGGCCTGCTCAGGAGCGATCGTTGACGAGCTCGAGGAAGTCCCGCAGGCGTCGCTCATCGGGTTCGTCGAGACCCTCGAAGGCCACGCCCACCCCCAGCGCGCGGATCGCCAGGTTGTCGATGCGCGGCTTGTCCACCAGCTTCTGGCACCAGCCTTCGCGGACCACGCGCGCGCTCACGCTCAGGGCCTCGCCGCCGGGCAGCGGGAGGTAGAGCCGGAGCTGGGTGCCGATGGGGAAACCGGCCTCGATGAAGGCCCCGGACAGGGACAGGCTCACCAGCTCCGCGCGGTAGGCATTCGAGCCGGCCACCACCTTGACCGTCATCTGGACCGGAAAGCGTTCGGCGCGCTGGACAGTCTCGCGCAGCTGCATGGGCTGTGAAGGCGACCAGCTCTAGAACTTCTCGGCCAGGGAGGAGACCAGCGGGATCTTCCAGCGCGAGGGAGCGAAGGCCTTGACGATTCCCATGGCGGCGAGGGCCAGGAAGCCGAGATGGACCAGGCCGTAGAGGCAGGTGCCGGCGATGGGGATGACGTTGATGAGCAAGCCGACGATGGCCCATCCGAACCACACGGCCATCAGCGCAGTGCCCTGCTTGGCATGCCAGCGCACGTATTCGCTGTCCTTGACGGTGAGCAGCGGGATGAGCGCTAAGACCCCAAAGTAGGCCAGCACGAGCATGATCTTGTCCTGCTCGCGAACGATGTCGCCGCTGGGCGCTGCCTCGGAAGAAAAGGGGGGCGTCTGGGTGTCGGCCATGGGTAGCCTCCTCGCGAGTGGTGTAACCCTGCGAAAGGTGGACTGGTTCCCCGCCGGGTGTCAAGCAGGGCAACGCCCGTCGAGCGACCTCAGATGGCGATGAGAGATGCCTGGCTCAGCGCATCTCTTCGCCTTCGTCCTCGTCCCCTTCATCCGCGTCTTCGTCCTCTTCATCCTCGTCGGTCGAATCGAGCAGAGCCTCGTCGTCGCTCTCCTCCTTCTCCTCCTCGTCCTCTTCGACGTCATAGGGGGGAGGGAGGTCGTCGGTCTCCAGCGCCAAGCTCACCTGGAACTTGGTGCGGAGTGCGGCGATGGCCTTGCAGACCTCGCCCAGCGAGTTGCCGAGGTCGTCCACCAGGTTCTGGGGGACCTTGGCGTCGCAGTTGGGACACTTGATGCGCTCGTTGCCCTCGATGAGGTCGGTCGCATCGACTTCAAAGCTCGCTTCGCACTTCTGGCACGACAGGTCGATCATCATGCGGCGGGGCCCTCGCCTGAATCCTGGGAGCAGACTCGAACGAGCGGGGGATTATGGCGACGACCGCTTGGCTGTCAACCCTTCCTGCCAGGCCGAGACGAGGCCTGCTGCCCGGGGGCCTTTCCGCTCGGTTGTCGTGTGGTAGAAGGAGCCGATGCTCGTGCAGACCCTCGTCGACGCGCTGCGCGGACGCGCCGTCAGCCACGGCAGCGCCCCCGCGCTGTGGCGCAAGCAGGGTGACTCCCCATACCGGCCGTGGACCTGGTCGGAGTGTGCGCAATCGGCCAGCCGCATCGCTCGAGGGTTGCTGTCTCTCAACCTTCCTCCCATGAGCACTCTTGCCATGCTGTGCGGGCATCGGCCGGAGTGGCTGCCTCTCGAGCTGGGGGCGATGGGGGCCGGTCTGGTCGCGGCGCCGCTCTACCCGACCTGGCCGACGGACCTCCTCGTCGCGGTCCTTCGCCGAATCGGCGCGGCGGCGGTGGTGGTCGAGTCGCCCGCGCAGCTCGCCATCCTGAAGGAGGCGCGGGCGGGCCTTCCCCAGCTTGCGCTGGGCATTGCGCTCGAGGGCCCGGTCGAGGGCGAGCGATGGGTTCATTCGCTCGCCGAGGTGATGGCGCGGGGAGATGGCCAGTCGAGCTCGGACTGGACCGAGCTCGGCCAAGGGCTGGATCCGAACGCGGTGGCGCTGTGTGCGGTCACGCCTGGGACAGTGGACGCTCCGCGTCTGGTGCGCCACTCCCACGCGGCGTTGGTCGCGCATGCCCGTCGCTTCTCCAAGGCGGTGGGGCTGGGCGAGCAGGACTCGGTGCTCGCGCGCCGCACGCCGGCGCTGG
>JACRCT010001178.1 GCA_016218885.1 Deltaproteobacteria bacterium
CGGGATGCCGTGGTGGAACTGCAGGAAGAACTGGAACGAGCGATCGCTCATGACAAACCTCTGAGATGTCGCCGGGGTTCGCCCGGCGACCAATGGAAGATCAGACAGCCACGGTCACATGCTCACCAGGAGCCCGGTGAGCAGGCGATCACGCAGCATCCATTGCCGTGAGGTTCGTCATCCGCTGCCAAGATGCGCCGCTCTCGACGCTCGGTCAACCGTGCAGGCACAACACGCGGGTGGCAGGCGTAGAGGATGTCGAGATAGTCGACTACCACTGAAGGAGATGGATCGTGCGAAAGCTCAAGCCTGTGCCCCCCGGTTCGTTGCTGCGTGAGGAGCTCCTGGTGCCGATGGGGCTCTCGCAGTACCGCCTTGCCAAGGAGATCGATGTGCCCGTCCAGCGCATCGGCGAGATCGTAGCGGGCAAGCGTGCCATCACGGCGGACACCGACCTGCGCTTGTGCCGATTCTTCGGTCTGTCCAATGGATACTGGTTGAGGGCGCAGGCTGCGTACGACACAGAGGTTGCAGAGCGGACCCTTGCCAAGACCCTAGAGAAGATCAAGCAGTGGAGCTTGCTCCACCCCAACCTGCCAGAACCAGCCTAGGCCTTTTTCGAGGCGAGTTCCGGCACCGGGGCGAGGGCGGGGAGACACTCGTGTTCGTGAGGTGGCCGTTGAGGCATGGGTTCACGAACGGGGCACCACCTGGGCAACGTTGCCCAGGTGGAGGGTGCTCCTGGCCGCGGTGATCCGATGGCAGCGGCCAGTGCTACAGCGAGGGAAGCTCTCGAATCCCTGCTGCGGCGCGGAGCACCACGAGCCGGCCGCCGCCGAGCTCTGCCAAGGCTTCCAGCGGCGGCCGCAGCTCGGGGACTCCGGGCGAGGCCGCATCGACGCGCACCCCCGATCGAGCGAGCCCGGTGACCATCTCCCGGAGCTCTGCGTGGGAGAGCACGCCGGGGATGTGCGCCCCATCCGAGACGAGGACGATGTGCGAGGAGCGCGTCCCCTCGGTCGTCAGCTTCAAGAGACCTTCGGCCATCTGCAGCGTGGGACCGAGGCCGAGCTGGGCGGTCTCAGCTGAGGCAGTGGTCGACTCCAGCCAGGCGACGACCCGCGCCCGCCCTCCTGGGTCGAGCACGAAGCTCCCCGACTGGGTCAGGAGATCGCCGCCTGCGGCGACGACTCCCAGCCGGTCCTCCGGGCCGAGCGCTTCGACCAGCTCGCGGACGGCTTCCCTGGCCAGTCTCCAACGGAACTCCGACGTCGCCCGGTCCAAGACCACGACGACCGAGGCCGGGCGCTCCCAAGGCGAGGAGGCGCTTGGCCGGGTAGCCCCGGCGGCGAGCGAGCGCGTCGATGGCGCCGGCGATCGACGCGCAAACCCAAACCGCGCGACGAGCCCGAGCGCGAATAGGGCTCCGGCGACGCCGAAGAGGAGGATCGTCTTGCGCATGTCGGAATCCAACCTACCAGGCGCCGCTGAGAGGTGATGCGAGGGCATGGCCCGGTCGCGGTGGGATTGCGAGCGGCCAGTCCGCAGCTGCGAAGCCGCCGCCGGCCCCGGCTCGCAGGCGATAGCGACCGGAACCGTGCGCCACTTCGGCAACGTTGCCGAAGTGAACCACAGCAGAGGGTGGACCGTGGGGGTCGGGCTCTGAGCGCCGAGCCGAAGCCAGGCGCGCCAAGGCCCATCCTACCTACCGACAGTGCGGGCACGGAGGTCCCCCCTACTGCCCCGCCGCCACTCCCTTCCCCGGCTCGGGCGCGTCCCTGATCTCCAGCCGGATCTCGTCGCTGGTGGCCTTGATCTCCGGGGCGTACATGGCCTCGAACCGCGCCGGCAGGCCATGGAACTTGCCGGGCACCTCCGCCCGCAATTCGTAGGACAGGTGCACGGTGCCGGTGCGCATCTCGGTGAGGAACATCGCCACGCGATCGGTGCGCAGCTCGGCGTGCGAGCACGCGTGGTTGCAGACCTCCGGCCCGCTCTTCTGCTTCACCGCCTCCATGCCCGCGGGCTTGAGGTCCTCGATCATCACGAACTCCACCGGCTTGTTGGCCGTGACGTCGAGCTCCACGCGCACCCGCTCGCCGGACTCGAGGGCCATCCCGTACTCCATCTGCGAGATCACCTTCTCGCCGCCGGGGCGCCCCAGCACCGTGTACTTGCGCGCGATCTTCACGTCGCCGCCCACGCCCTTGATGTTCTCCTCCATGTTGTAGACGTCCCATAGCGCGGCCCAGTAGCCGGTGCCGCGTCCATCGCGGCGCACCTCGACCACGTTCTCGCCCGGCCGGAACACCGAGTCAGGAAGCACGATCGGGCCGTTCATCTGGGCCCCGCCGCGCTGGTAGTCCATCCGCGCCGCTTCCTTGCCGTTGACCAGCACCAGGATCGTCCCGTTGGAGGCGGTGGCCTCCTCCTTGAGCGCGATGTCGGCGAGGGCGTAGAGCGCGAAGGCGCTGTCGCGGGTACTGCGCCACTTGCCTCCGTTGCGGCGCAGGACCAGGAAGTCGGTGAGCTTCCTGACCATCGGCAATGCCGGCTCGTGGCGGTAATAGGCCATCAGGGCGTAGGCCGTGGCCTCGATGGCCGCCGAGGTCTCCCAGGCGCTGTCCGCCGCGCCGACCGAGGCGTCGCCGCGGCCGGCGACCTTGATGATGTCGTCCAGGTTCTCCACCGCGATGCGCGAGCGCTTGTCGTTCTGCGCCAAGAGCGCCAGGGCCAGCAGCGCCCGACCGCGGTTGGAGAGCCGGGTGCGGTTCTCGAAGGCCTTGGTGAGCGGCATCTTCGGCGCCCCGCCGGTCACCGCCAAAGAGAAGATCATGAAGGCGTGCTCGTCGGAGCGGTCCATCGCCGCTCCCAGGTGGCTGGTCAGGTAGGAGCGGCCGCGCGCGAGCACGCTCTCGTCGATCTTCAGCCCCGCTTCCCGGCCCAGCCACAGGCCGTAGACCGCGTAGGCGCTCATCCAGCGGTTGGTCGGGTCCGACTGCCACCAGCCCCAGCCGCCATCGGAGTGCTGGAACGAGTAGAGCCGCTTGAGGCCGGCGTCGACCATGTCGTTGAGGTCGGCGGGCACGCGGGGCGAGGTGGCCCCGACGCGATTCACGATCTTGGCGGCGATGGCCGCGGGCACGAAGCGCGACAGGGTCTGCTCGACGCAGCCATAGGGGTACTGCGCCAAGTAGGGCAGGGCGTCGAGCATCACCCCCACCAGCGAGGGTGAGGCGGTCAGCTCCAGCCGCGTGCCGCCCGGGTTGCGCCTCTCGGGCAGGTTCACCTTGAAGCTGAATTGGTCGGTGAGCTGGCCGGCGAAGGCCTGGCGCTGCGCGGCGCCGTGCACCATGGCCGGCAGCGTCCACTCCATGGCGTCGGCCTCGCCCGCGCCACGGGCGGTGACCTTCACCTTCTTCTCTCCGGGGACCTCCACCAGGTAGCGCACGTCCACGCGGACCTCGCCGCCGGGAGCCACCTCCACTTTGCGGGTGGCCGGCTCGAGCGGCTTGAGCCCCGGGGCCTCGAAGGCCACGTCCACCTGGGCTGCCTTGGCGAGCCGGCTGGTGACGATGGCGGAGAGGGTCACCTCGTCGCGCTCGGTGAAGAAGCGCGGACCCTGCAGTCGCACCATCAGCGGCATCTCGGTGCGCAGGGTGGCCTTGCCCATCCCCATGTGCTGGCCGGCGGTGACTGCGATGGCGGTGACGCGCCAGCTGGTCAGCGAGTCGGGCATCTTCGTCTTCAGCGAGGCCGGCTGACCGGTCTGGCCGTTGACCTGGGGGAACCAGCCGGCTGAGGAGGAGAAGTTGGTGCGCGCCTTCACCGGCTTCGCGTCCGGCTGGAGCTGGGCGCGATCCGCCGGCGGCCCCGCGTCCTCCTTGGCCATCTCCGCGTCCGCCGACTTCGCGGCTGCTCCTCGCCTGGCGGAGGTGGCCTCCATCGCCGGAGCGCTGGCGGCCGGTGCCGGCGCGGCGAGGCTGCCGATCCCCGCCGTGGAGACGTCCTGCTTGGCCTTCTTCTCGTCCCGTTCGGTCTCGGGCTCGGCGTTGGATCGCTGCCTGTCCGAAGGCTCTGGGCGCGGCCGGAAGCCGCGGTCGTGCACGCTGGCGCGGGTGTTGATCATCAGCTGCTGCGCGCGGCGGGCGAAGAAGGAGAGGAAGTCGTTGCGCGGCTGCTCGATGGCGAAGATCGCCTCGTCCACGATGGCGACCGCCAGCTCTGCCTGCAGGTTGGCCTGCCCCTTGGCCGCCATGGCGATCTTCACCGGCAGCTCGGCGCCCGGCTCGGTCTTGCCACCGGGCAGCTGCACCGCGACGTCGAGCGCCGCCTCGCTGCCGCTGACGCGGATCGGCGCTTGCGTCGAGAAGAACTGGCCCTGCTCGAGGCGGGAGAGGGTCAGGTAGACATTGGGTGCCATCTCCCCGGTGAGCGGCAGCTCGACGAAG
>JACRCT010001160.1 GCA_016218885.1 Deltaproteobacteria bacterium
ACCCGCCGGATCCCCAGAGCGTGCCGGGTTCGGGTGACCCCGCCGACAGCGACGTCTTCTACGTCAAGGACGGGGTGGCGCGCCTGGGCTACGAGGTCCACCCCGCCAGCCTGAGCCCCCTCGAGAACTGGTACGCCCTGGTGGACGCCGAGACCGGCGAGCTGCGCTGGCGCGTCAACCGCGTCTACCGCGACGATGCCGGCGTGGAGTCCTTGGACGCCGCGGCGGAGGCCACCGACGCGGGCGAGGCATCCTCCGACGCGGGCACCGGGTGCGCCTACGACGCCGGCCCCGAGCACTCGGACAAGGCGATGGTGTGGATGTCCAACCCCGGCGCGGACAGCACCCGGCCGCTGACCGAGGTGACACTTCCCCACCTCAGAGATGCTCGCAACCCCGAGGGCCATCTTGTCGGCGAGCTCCTCGACGCCTATTCCTGCTGCCCGAACCTGGGGTGCGTGCCAGGTGCGCCGTCGAAGACGGTGACCGGCACCGTGACCTTCGGCACCTTCTCCCTCCCCTTCTCAACCGTCTTTTGCGACTTCCAGCCGCGGGCCAGCAACAACGGGGGCTGCCGCACGAGCTACGACTACTCGGGCGAGGAGCCGCTGCGCATCGACCCGCCGGATCCCCAGAGCGTGCCGGGTTCGGGTGACCCCGCCGACAGCGACGTCTTCGCCGAGGTCCACGTCTACTTCCACGCCAACCGCGCCTACGACTACATCCGGGAGGTCGGCGACCCCGGGTTCCTGCTTCGCGACTCGGACCCGGCGAAGAGCCCCAACCCGGTGAACTCCCAGCTCTGGGCGAACTTCGCCACTCCGGACATCAACAACGCGCAGGTGAGCTTCTCCGGCGTCGCCGTTAACCAGTTCATGCGGGTGGACAACTCCGCCTTCCTGCCGCGCGAGGAGTGGGCCAAGCTTCCCTTCACGGTGACCAACCCGTTGGATCTTCCCCAGACCGACGCCTTCGCGATCTTCCAGGGAGAGAACGCGGACTTCGCCTATGACGGCGAGGTCGTCTACCACGAGTTCATCCACGGCGTGGTCTACAGCACCGCCCAGTTCTCCGGGCCCCACCTCGACCAGTACGGCGCCATGGACGAGGGCGGCACCCTGCACGAGGCGCTGGCCGACTTCTACGCCGCGGCCATCACCAACGACCCCGTGACCGCCGAGTGGGTGGGAGCGCGCCTGCCAGCCGCGCCCAACGGCGAAGGCGCAGCGCGCGATCTGACCAGCGACCACAAGTGCCCCGACCACATCATCGGCGAGGTCCACTACGACAGCCTGCCGTTCTCCAGCGCCACCTGGTCCTTGCGCCAGCGGCACCTGGACGCCGATCAAGGCAAGAGCTTCGATGGGGCGGTGTTCGATGCCTTGGCGTCGCTGACCTCGACGTCCGGCTTCGAGGAGATGGCGGCGGCGGTCGCCGACGCGCTGCAGACGGCCTTCGGGGTCGACGCCAAGGCGGACGCGCTCGCCGAGTACGCCGCCCGCGGGGTCACCGATTGCGTGAAGGTCCTCGACTACCAGCAGCCGCGTGCCCAGCTCTACCTGGCTGGCACCGACAACGGCTACCAGCCCTACGCCCCCGCCCCTCTCCAGTTCAAGCTCGCCGCGCCGCAGGGCGCCTCGGCCGTGATCATCTCCGCCAAGTACAGCCAGGCGGCGCACATCGACCTCATGGGTCAGCCTAGCCAGCCTCACCTCCAGGCGCTGGTCAGCCTCAACAAGCACATCACCTTCACCGGGCCTGCAGACGCCATCAGCGACGACTCGGCGATCAGCCAGCCCTTCGCCGTCGACGCCGCCGCCGGCACCGTCACCGCCGAGGTCCCGGTCGACGCGCGCCCGGGAGACGTGGTGCATGTCGCCCTGGTGAGCCTGTTCAATGCCCAGGAGCCGCTCGCCGACGTCACGCTCTCGCTCGCCGCGATGCTACCGCCCGACGCGGGCGCGCCCCTGCCCGGCCCTGATGCGGCAAGCGAGGCAGGCCCCGACGCCGCTGCGATCGCGGGTCCCGACGCGACCCTCGCTTCTGCAATCGACGCGGGCACCGGCTCGACATCCGACGACGGCGATGGCTGTGGCTGTGCCTCCGCCTCGGCCGCCCCGCTCGCCGTGGCCGGGCTGTTCGCGGTCTTGGCGCTACGCCGACGCCGCAGGTAGCGGCCGCGACGACTCGACCGGTCCGCCGGAGCCTGGCCCCGGATTCGGAAATCGGAACCTGGCCCCGGATTCGGAAATCGGAACCTGGCCCCGGATTCGGAAATCGGAACCTGGCCCCGGATTCGGAAATCGGAACCTGGCCCCGGATTCGGGGCCCCGGATTCCAATTCGGGCCCTCTACTCTTCGCTGTCCCCTGGGCCCTCGTCCGGCTCCTCGCGCTCGAAGTCGAGCTCGTCCTCGGCGATGACGGCGTTGATGTCACTCTTGACCACCGCCAGCGCCATCTGGCGCCGCGCGAGATGGGCGAAGAGCGCGCCCTCGTCCTCCTCGATGTCGACGTCGGCTTCCAGCTGGGAGAAGAGGTCCACGGCCTGGGCAAAGTCACCGGTCCGGCGCGACAGCTCGCCCATCAGGTACTGGGTGCGCGGCTTGTCCGCTTCGGCCACCAGCGCCTGATCCAGTGCGGTCT
>JACRCT010001161.1 GCA_016218885.1 Deltaproteobacteria bacterium
ACGGGCGGGCAAGATTGCTGCGTCACGCCAAGGTCACCTGCAACGAGTTCGAGGTTGAGGCTGTGGTCGCTGTGAAGCGCGCCGCGATGAAGGACGAGTGGCTGCTTGCCACGAGCCTCAAGGGCGACGCCGTGTCGATCATGAAGCTCTATGGGCGTCGCTTCACGATCGAGGAGAATTTCCGAGACGAGAAGGATTGGCGCTTCGGCCTTGGCGCCCTGTACGTGGACATCGATCAGGCTATCGACGTCGTGGAAGGGCACGACCAGCTCCACCGTCACCGCCTCGCCGGTGGGGCTCACGGCTCCTCCAGCGGCCCCAGCGGCAGCGCGTCCTTGCGCAGGCGCGCGAGCAAGGCGGTGATGTCCACGTACTGGCGCCGGTCGGCGCGGTTGACCGGCACGAAGGCGCGCACCGCGGCGTGCATTTCGCGGGTGCGCGCCGGCGCCCGCTCCGGTCCGCGGATGTCCACCGCCTGGCAGGTTGCGAGGAGCCCGATCGCCGCCACCGTCTTGGTCAGCTCGAGCACTCGCAGCGCTTCCTCGCCGAGCGCGGCTACGACCCGGTCTTCGGTGCCCGACCGCTCAAGAGGGCCATCCAGCGCTATGTGCAGGACCCGTTGGCGATGAAGCTCCTGGGGGGCGAGATCTCACCGGGAGACGCCATCGTGGGCGAGGTGCCCAAGGGCGCCGACGAGCTCGTCTTCTCGCGCAAGAGCAAGCCGGAGGCGTTCCAGCGAGCTGCCTCGGAGCTGCACTGAGTACTCGTCTTCTGGCTCGCGATTCGGCAATCGCCGCTGCTCAATTCCGATAGGTCGCTCGAATGGAGACGTACTTCGCCGGCATCTTCAGGTTGGTGGTGGCGCTCGTGGGATCGTCAAGATCGCTGACATCTCCGACCCATCGGTCGAAGGCTCCCGCATTCGGCAGGTCGGCGTGGACGGTAACCGTTCGTCCTCGGGCGTAGGCGCCGCCGCCGGTGCCGTTCACCACGCTGAGCGTGTAGTCCAGGTCGGTCCTGAAGGGCGAAGCCGGGAAGCCCTCGCGGTTGTAGAGATTGCAGGGCGGGTTGTCGGCCCAGCCGTAGCGGACCGCGACGGGGTTGGCTACTTGGGCCGAGGAGACGACCACGCTGGCTCCGTCGATGACGGCGTCGGCCCAGACCCAGCTCTTGCTCGCGCCCGCGATGGCAAAGCTCCTGAGCTTGGCGTGGGGGTCCTCCACCGCCGGAGACAGCCCGGTCTTGGTCCCCACCATCAGCCCGGAGCCCACGTTGGCGAACGAGACTCGGATCTTCGCTCCCTCGATCTTCATGCTGGAGTACAGCGGAGAGCCCACCCCGCCCGGCACGTTCCTGCCATAGGCATTCTTCAGCGCCGAGATCGCCAGGCGGCCGCCCACGTCCTGCTTGTTCGCGGGGTGGATGTTCGCGGCCTCCCCCAGGTCGATGGTCACCGCGAAGCCACCGCGAGGGTCGTTGAGCGCCGTGTGCAGCTGTGACTCGCGCAGGAGCGCCCATCCCTCCTGAACCGGTTCGACCTGCTGGGGATGGAAGTTCGCCAGCTGGACGGTCAGGAAGTCGAGCTGCCCCATCCGGAAGCGGGAGCGCCAGTCGTGGATGAGGTTGGGCAGGAGGCGGCTGTACTGCGCGCCCGCGGCCGCGTTGCTCTCGCCCTGGTACCAGATGGCCCCCTTGATGGCGAAGGGCAACAGCGGAGCAATCATGCCGTTGTAGAGCGTCGCCAACGACTTCGGGCCGAGTTGCTTCGGCTCCGCCGTGGCCCGCGCCCCGAGCGCGGCGTGGTAGTCCTCGATCGTCGCCAGGGCCTCGGTGCTGGTCCACGCTTCGATGGGCGTGCCGCCCCAAGAAGAATGGATGAGGCCGATGGGGACGCCCAACTCCTCGTGCAGGGCGCGTCCGAAGAAGTAGCAGACCGCCGAGAAGCTGGGGACCGAGGCCGGGCTGCTGGTCTTCCAGACTGGAGCGTTCGGGCTCGCATTGGGGGCGATCTCGCAGCCGGCATCGGCTGTGTTCACGTTTCGAGGCGGGAAGGTCTGTCGCGGGCTCTTCAGGCAGACCATGGGAACGGTCAGCAGGCGGATGTCAGGGTCGTCGGACGCAGCGATGGCTGCGCCCGCGTCCGAGGACCCGAAGACCGACCACTGCATGTTGGATTGGCCTGAGCAGAGCCAGACGTCCCCGAAGATGACTCCTTCGAACGTGATGGAGCGCGGGCCGTCGATCGCCAGCGTGTAGGGGCCCCCTGCTTCAAAGGGTCCGACTCGCACCAGCCATCTCCCGTACTCGTCGGCCGTGGCTAGGAACGCCTTCCCTGCGATGGTTACCTGAACCTCATCCCCGGGCGCGGCCCAGCCCCAGACCGGCGTGAGAGCGTCTCGCTGCAGGACCATGTGGTCGCCGAACAGAGGATGCACGAAGGGCATGGCCACGCCCGGGTCCGGGGGAATCGGCTCGTCAGGGCCGCCCGGGAAGAAGGCGTCCGGCCCGCCGGCCGCATCGCCCGCCGCATCGCCCGCGTCCGGCCAGACTTCCACATCCGGTGAAGCGAGGGTGACCGCATCGACAGGGTCGTCTTCCACCTGCGCCGCGTCCCGGGTGTCGAAGTCGCAGATCGGCGCCGATTGGCAGTGCGCCACGAGCGGGAGC
>JACRCT010001198.1 GCA_016218885.1 Deltaproteobacteria bacterium
CTACGCCCTCACCCTGCAGCTGCAGACCAAGCTCTACGACATCTTCACGTGGACCAACGGCGAGTACCAATTCAACCCCAAGGCGGAGGTCCCCAGCGAGTCGAGCACGCTGGAGGTGACCACCGCGCAGATCATCTACGAGGGCGTGAAACGCACCTATGACGACGACCGGGTGCGAGCCTCTCTGGGCCCCGTGGAGTCGCTCTTCGCCCACCCCGCCCGGGACCCGCTGCTGCGCTTCCAGGAGATCGGGCTCGATGAGGAAGAGCTGTCGCTGCTGCAGGCCATCGACGGGCACAAGACGGCGGGTACGCTGGTGGCTCTCGACCTCCTGCCGCCGCGGGGAACGCTCCAGTTCCTCTATGCCATGCGCTGCTCGCAGATGATCGAGCTCAAGCGCGAGGCGGCGGAAGGCCCGGTCGAGGCCAAGTTCGCAACGCGGCACTCCTGTGCCTCGGTGGCCATCCCCGAAGAGCGGGTGGTCACCGAAGAGGTCGTGATCCCCTCCGCGGCTCCCGGCTCGGCGCTGCCCCCGCCCCTTCCTCCCAGCCCGCCCCCGATGCATCTGCATGTCGCTGCCGAGCCAACGAAGCGGCAGGCGACGGGAATCTCCGGGCTGGCCCAGGTACCACCGCCTCCGCCGCGCGGGGCCACCTCGCTGCTGCCCGAGCTCTCCGGGGTGTTCTCCACCGTCTCCGCCGAGGAGCGCGACGTGCGGGAGCGGCTGGCCGCCACCGCCGCCTCCATGAAGAAGATGGACTTCTTCCAGATCCTCGGGGTCCCCCCCAACGCCCCCAAGGAGGAGGTCAAGCGGGCCTTCTTCGGCCTCGCCAAGGAGTACCACCCGGACAAGCACCTGGGCTCCTACTCCGCCGAGGTGCGCAACCTGGCCGCGGAGATCTTCGACCTCGTCTCCACTGCGCACGACACCCTGGCGGACGCGGAGGAGCGCGGGCGCTACGTTTCCGAGCTGGCGGCCGGGGTGCGCAAGGACGTCTCCGACGAGGTCTCGAAGATCCTCGCCGCCGAGGGGAAGTTCCAGAAGGGCGAGGAGCTGCTTCGCAAGAAGCAGTACCGCGACGCCCAAGCCGCCTTCCAGGAGGCGGTCGACCTCTATGGCGAGGAGGGCGAGTTCCACGCCTACCTCGGCTGGTGCCTGTTCCAGGCAGATCCCCATTCGCAGGAGAACGCGGAGAGAGCCATCGAGCAGATCGAGGCCGGCATCCGCCTCAACCCCAAGGTCGACAAGAGCTATCTGTTCTTGGGCTACATCCACAAGGCCATCGGCCGCCCTGACCGCGCCGAGAAGCAGTTCGAGAAGGCCATCCAGTGCAACCCCGACTGCATCGAGGCCTTGCGCGAGCTGCGCCTGCTGGGCAAGGGCAAGAAGAAGTAGCAGCCACCGATCACCCCGAGCACAGGGGCGCCCCTTCGGCTAGTACGGCCCGCCTGAAGTTCTTTCCGGGTTCCGATCCGGCGTCGCATTCATTCCCACCCGGAAAGGACTTCGGGCGGCTGGGACAAGTTCAGGAGCGCGAGCCCCGGGAGTCGAGGGGCCCCTCGGCTCCGGCCTTCAGCTCAGGGGTGGCAGCGGCTGCATCATGCACTGGATGAAGGGCAGGTCGCTGGAGAGGGCCTGCTTGCCTCGCTCGAGCATCTTGATGAACGAGGGAATGCCCGGCACCACCTCGAGCGGCGACAGGGTCCCTGTGAAGGGCTTGTACAGGTGCGCCCACTCACAGCTCTTCTGGACCTGCACCTGGACCAGCTGCTGCAGCGCCACCCACGCCGGCGTCGAGAGGCGGGGGGCGAAGCCGTCGAGAGCGACGATGAAGGCGTGCCGGGTCCCGATGCGCCCCTCGTGAACCGCGCGCCACGCCGCCCGCGCCGGGACGTTGTCCACGAAGCCCCCGTCCGCCAGGCGGAACAGCTCGCGGCGGGCGAACAGCTCGCCCAGCACGGCGTGCATGCGCTCGTCCTGGCGGACGACGTCGTAGTGGATCACGCCCGGCAAAGCCGAGGAGAAGCCGGCGGCGTCCAGCACGTCGAACGCCTCCGTGCCGGGCTCGAGCCCGAGGTAGATGGGGTCCAGCCGCTCGGAGATCTGGAAGAGCTCGATGAGCGCCGCCACGATCTGCGGGATCTTGCGGGCCAGCCTGAAGGGCGTGGGCAGCGCCAGCACCCCGTCGAGCAGCTTCTCGTAGAACTCGAGCGGGCGCGGCAGCACGCCGGCGCGGATGCCGCTGACCGGGACCACCAGGGGGATGGGCAGATCGGCCAGGGTGTAGGCCCTCCCATCGTGGTGCTCGAAGTGCTTGCTGAAGGCCGCTCGCAGGTAGAGCCGCAGCGCCGCCGGAAGCCCGTAGCGGCTCTCCATGGAGAGCAGATGAAACAGCCGCCCCCAGGACACCCCGCGGACCATGTTGAGCACCTCGCCGGTGTCGTAGCGCAGGCTGCGCGCGCGCATCGCCCCCAGGATGGCGCCGATGCTGGTGCCGGCGATGAGCGCCGGCTTGAGCCCACACTCCTCGAGCAGCTTGAACGCCCCGAGGTAGACGTAGCCCACCCCGCCTCCTCCCCCGGCGGCGATGACGAGCTGGCGCTCACGCACCTCGCGGTCGATCAGCTCGGGCGGAATCCGCCCCGCCCCGTGCTGGTGGAGCAGCTCCAAGGTCCGCACCGAAAGATCCCGGAGGATCGTGGCCACCGGCCGCAGCTTCTCGGGTGCCGGCACGTTGCCCGGCCGCACCCCCGCCACGTCGAGCAGCTTGAGCGTCTCGTCGCGCAGAGGCTGGACGACGGGCTCCACGTCGACGTCGACGGCGCCCACCCGGATGCGCTGCAGGTGCGCCAGGCTGATCGCGGTCCGCACCGCCGCCTCCGCCCGCCCGTCGAGCAGCGTCGGCTGCTTGAGGAGGGCGCGGACCAACACGACCTCCTTCTGCTCGAGGCTCAGGAGGACGGACGACTTGTCGGCTTGGGACATCGGCTCTCGAACTCTGACTCATCCCCTCGAGGCGGGCCATCCTAGGAGGCGAGCGGCGATCCCGCAAGGACCCCGACGCCCGCTCCCGAACAGGTCGCGACGATGGACGCGAAAGGCCGCCCCCAGGGAAGGAGGCGGCCTTTGGCTTGAAGCTTCGCGAACCCGTCGGAGACGTCACGCCGCTACTGCAGGCTCTGACGGGTCTCCTCGATCTCGTAGGCCTCGATGACATCGCCCTGCTTGATCTCGGCGTAGTTCTCGATGGAGAGACCGCACTCGAAGCCGCTGGCGACCTCGCGCACGTCGTCCTTGAAGCGCTTGAGGCTGCCGATCTTGCCCTGGTAGACCTGCTTGTTGTCGCGGAGCAGGCGCACCATGGCGCTGCGGGCGATCTTGCCGTCGACGACTGCGCAGCCGGCGATGACGCCCAGCTTGGGCACGGTGAAGATGTTGCGCACCTCGGCCCGTCCCAGCGTCTTCTCGCGGCGAATCGGCTCGAGCAGCCCCTCCATCGCCTTGCGGACGTCGTCGAGCGCCTCGTAGATGATCCGGTACAACCGCAGCTCGACGCCCTGCTGTGCCGCCGCCTCGGCCGCCTTGGACTCGGGCCGGACGTTGAAGCCGATGATCAGCGCGTTGGAGGCGCCCGCGAGGATCACATCGGTCTCGTTGATGCCTCCGACGCCCGAGTGGATGACATCCACCTTGACCTTGTGGGTGGTGAGCTTCTTGAGCGCCTCGGAGACCGCTTCGGCCGAACCCTGCACGTCGGCCTTGACGATGAGCTTGAGGGTCTTGGCCTCGCCCTTCTGGACCTTGGCGAAGAGGTCCTCGAGCTTGACCTTGGCGCTCTTGGAGAGGTCCTTCTCGCGCCCCTTCTGGGCCCGGTGCTCGGCGATCTCCTTGGCCGAGTTCTCGTCCTCCACCACGTGGAACTCGTCGCCCGCGACGGGCACGCCGGACAGGCCGATGACCTCCACCGGGTGGCCCGGAGAGACCTCCTCGATCTTGGCGCCCTTGTCGTCGACCATGGCCCGAACGCGGCCGTACTCCGTGCCGGTGACGATGGCGTCGCCGAGCCGCAGCGTGCCCTCCATCACGATGACCGTGGCCACCGGGCCTCGGCCCTTCTCCAGCTTGGCCTCCACCACCGCGCACTTCGCAGGTCGGACGGGATCGGCCTTGAGCTCGAGCACCTCCGACTGCAGGAGGATCATCTCCAGCAGGTGGTCGATGCCTTCCCGGGTCTTGGCCGAGACCGGCACCATGATCGTGTCGCCGCCCAGCTGCTCGTCGACCAGCCCGAACTCCATGAGCTGGTTCTTGACCCGCGTGGGGTTGGCGCCGGGCATGTCGATCTTGTTGATGGCCACGATGATCGGCACCTCGGCGGCCTTGGCGTGGTTGATGGCCTCCTTGGTCTGGGGCATCACGCCGTCGTCGGCCGCCACCACCACCACCACGATGTCGGTGACCTGGGCGCCACGGGCACGCATGGCGGTGAAAGCTTCATGGCCCGGGGTGTCGAGGAAGGTGATGGTCTTGGAGCCGCTCGTGGTGACCGAGTAGGCGCCGATGTGCTGGGTGATGCCGCCCGCCTCGCCGGCAGCGACGTTGGCGGAGCGGATGGCGTCGAGCAGGCTGGTCTTGCCGTGGTCGACGTGGCCCATGATGGTGACCACCGGCGGCCGCGGCTGGAGGTCCTCGGCCTTGCTCTCCTGCTCGGGGAGGTAGTCCTCGATCTCGAACCCCTTCTTCTCCACCCGCCAGCCGTAGTCGGAGGCGAGGGTGGTCACGGTGGCGGCGTCGACCGGGGAGTTGACGGTCACCATCTTGCCCGCGGCCATCAACTTCTTGATGAGCTCGTTGGACTTCACCCCCAGGGTCTGGGAGAGCTCGGAGACGGTCATCGCCTCCTCGATCTTGATGACTTTCTTTTCTTCGGCCATTTCGGTGATCTGGGTCTTGGCGCCCTTCTTGGTCGCCTTCCGCTTCTTGCCGGCGCGCAGCGGCAGCGAGACGCGGCCGCGGGAGAGATCGACGAGCTCCTGCTTGGACAGCGTCTCCTTGATCTCCTGCTTGCCACGCTTCTTGGCTTGATCCTTGGTGACGTCGGTGAACTCGCGCCGGCCGAGGAAGTCGGTGCCGACCTTGAACTCGCGGACCTCGCCGATCGCGCGCGGGCCGGGGGCCAGGGGGACCTGCTTGTGGGCGTCGGAGGGAGGCGTCACCCGCCGCACCGGAATGAGTGGGCGGCTGATGACCACGGCCTGCGAAGCGGTGGGCCTGAGGGTGCGCGGATCGACGGAGGAGGGCTGCGGCTGAATGCCGGTCCTGCCAGCCGCCGGGGGCGCCGGGCGGATGGGGCGTGGAGCGCGGTTGAGCTCGGCCTCGGTGACCTCGCGGGCAACGACGCGGGGCAGGATGGGCGCAGCGGGAGCTGGCGCGGCCACGACCGCAGGGGCGGCGGGCTCAGGCTGCTTGACGGGTTCAGGCTGGGTCACTGGGGTGGGCTCGGGCGTGACGGGCTCGGGGGGGGGTTCGGTGACGGCAGTCGGCTCGGGAGCCGGGGAGACGGCCACCGGCTGCTCGGGCACCGGAGGAACGGCGACAGGCTCGGGGAGCGGCTCCTCCTCGACCGGCTGCTCGACAGAGATGGGGCCAGGTTCAGGGGCCTGGGCCGCTGCGGTCCCGGGAACGGCCGGGGCTGCCTCGAGCTTCTTGCGCCGAACCACGAAGC
>JACRCT010001199.1 GCA_016218885.1 Deltaproteobacteria bacterium
CCGACGAAGGGACCAGGTACGGTTCGCGACAAAGCTGCTAGATTGCCGCCCCCGTGATCCGCCGCTACGCCTTCCCGCTCGTCTTCGGTCTGTGCCTGCTCGCCAGCGTCCTGCCTCTCTGGGTCGTGCAGCACCTGCCCGCGGTGGATCTCCCGCAGCACCTGTTCCTGATCCACGTCCTCGGTCACCTCGACGACCCGAGCCTGCCTTACCGCGACATCTACGTCGCCCGGCCCGGGCTGACCTACCTCACCTTCTATTACTCGGTCCGAGGGATGGCCTCGCTGGTCGGAGTCGAGACCGCGATGAAGCTCTGGCTCACCGCGGTGTTGGCCGGCATCCCCCTCTCGCTGTGGGCGCTGCTGGGCTCGCTGGGCAGGAGCCGCTGGTTGGCGCTGCTGGCCTGTCCGCTCATCTACACCGACAACTTCTATTGGGGTCTGGTCAGCTTCCTGTCGTCCATCCCGCTCACGCTGCTGGTGATGGCGGCCTTCGTGCGCGCCCTGGAAGTCCCGGTGGAGGAGCGAGCTCGCCACGTGCTGGGGCTGGTGGGGGTCGGGTTGAGCCTGGTCGCGCTGCAGCTCACGCACGGAGCAGGGATGATCTTCCCGGCAGCCGCCCTGCCGCTGCTGTTGCTGACCACTCCCTCGGATCGGACCCGGCGCATCCGCGCCGTGCTCGCGCTCGTGCCCGGGGTCGCGCTGTTCTTCGCGTGGGTCCTGTCGGGAGTGAACCGGGGCCGCCAGCTGGGCGCCCCCGGGGAGTACTGGAAGGCCTCTGGCCCCCTCTTCGATTGGAACAACTTCGTCTTCCACCCCATCGGCGGCAAGCTCGCCCAGGTCCCCGACCTGCTCTCCGGGGGCTTCTGGGGCTGGGCGGACCGGCCGGCCCTCTACGCGCTGGCTGGGGCGGCGCTGCTGGTGTCTGCGCTCGGGGCCCTCTGGCGCGCTCCGGCCACCAAGGGCTGGGTCGCGCGGCTGCGCCCCGCCCTGCTCTTCGCCTTGGCCTTGGGCTACTTCCTGCTCCTGCCGCAGGACATCAAGGGCTACATGTACGCGATCTACCCGCGCTACGCCCAGCTCGCGGCGCTCCTGCTCATCCCGCTGCTTCCGTTCCCCTTCGGCCGCGCCTACCAGGCCTTCGTGCCCGTCGCGGCGGCGGTGGCGCTCTATGCCGGCGTCAACCTCGCCGTGCTCTTCAAGGGCTTCGACGTCGAGGCCGAGAACTTCGAGCTGCTCCTGCGCGACGTGCCGTCCGGGTCGAGGATCATGCACCTGGTGGCCAACTGGGGAAGCGAGAAGGCGACACACGCGGTCTACCTGCACTACGCGGCGTTGGCTGCGCTGCGGGTCAACGGCGTCCCCAGCTTCTCCCTGGCGATCGACCCCTCGTTCCCCGTGGGCTACAGGCAAGGCGCGCAACCCCCGGCTTCCCCCTGGGAATGGCGCCCGCTCGAAGCAAGCTGGGAGCAGGCGCGCTGGTACGACGTGTACCTGGCGCGAGGAGAGCAGCCCCCCGAGGCCTTGTTCCGCGACCACGCCAAGGACGTAGAGCTGGCGAATCGGGCCCACCTGTGGCGCCTCTACAGGCGCAAGGTCGCACCTTGATGCCGGGCTCCTGCGGGCGGAGCTTTACACGGCCGGGGGCGGCCCCAATAATTCCCAGGCGTTCCGGGAGGCTTCGATGAGCAAGAGCAAGTCCGCACAGGGTTCCAGGCGAGTGCTCGATCGCCTGCGCTCGCACGAGCCCGCCAACGTCCTGGCCTCCGAGCTGGGCGTCAAGGACAGCGAGGTTGCCGCAGCGCGCGAGCTGGTGCGCCACATCGGCGAGCACCAGGCCGTGGCTGCCGGGCAGCTGCCCGATCAGCTCGCCCAGGCGGTGGTGGAAGCTGCCGTCCAGATCGAGCATGCCGCCTTCCTCAAGGCTGTCGCCGAGCAGGGCGCCAAGGGCGCCGCAAGCGCCGCCCGGCGAGGGCTGTCCATCCTGCGCTCCAAGGGCATCGAGATAGAGCTCGCGCAGAGCGGTCAACCAGTCTTCAAGGCCGAAGCCTCGCACCCCGACGACCTCGCGTGCTTCATCAGCACCTGCGACACCAACGGCGACCGCGCCTTGTGGGTCCCCCGCGCCATCCGCGGCGGCCTGCAGCTGGTCACCGCCCTCATCTCCGACGTCCGCGGCGTCGAGCACGTGGTCACCGACGAGGTCAGCCGCAAGTCCTTCAAGCGCCTTCGCGAGGAGCTGCTGGAGCGGGCCGGGCCCCACGGCATCACCCTCATCGAGATCCCCCCTGCCCGCGCCCGCGGCTATCTGGCCAAGGCTCGAGCGCTCACCCCGAACGGGCTGAGCATCGACCAGGAGGCACAGCTGAGCTCTCTGCTCGGCGACCCCAAGGACGCCACCTCCCCCGCCTACGCCGAGCCCCCCCTCCCTGCCGAGCAGGAAGCCCGGCGGCTGGCCGAGGGCGGACAGCTCTTCGAGGAGCGCGAGGTCAAGCCCTGGATCCCCGATGCCGATGCGGTGCGCTCGCTCGCCCTCAAGCTCGACGAGATCAGCACCAGCGCCCTCTACGTGGACGAGGTCCAGCGCCGCGAGCAGGTCGCCGTCGAGGTCGACCGGGCCGTCGTCGGCTACTTCGACGCCACCCGGCGCTCCCGCTACTCGCAGCGCCTCTTCGAGCTGATGGAGGCCTTCCGCGCGCAGAAACGCGGCGACGCCGCTGAGCGGGCCGGTGCTGCTGCGCGGGCGCTCGCGGGCACGCAGATCGCCTCCACGGCGATTCCCTTCTGCCGTCAGATGTTCGAGAAGCTGCTCCTCGCCCTTCGACCCGGCTCAGGCGCTCCTGCCCCTGCCCCGGCCCCCACGGCGCAGGGCCTCATCGTGCCGGGTTAGAGACGGCTCGCCTCGGAGCAGGCGTCAGGGAGCCGTGCGGTAGCGAAAGGTGAGCTCTGCCGCGAGCGGCGTGCCGTCGGCGGCCAGCAGGCCTTTCGCCAGGCGGATGACGTAGAGGGTGTCCGCCTTCAGCTCATGGTGTTCGAGGGAGAGGCAGTAGGACACTCCGGCGGGCTTCACCGCCTGGCCGTCCGCCCCGGCGCCGCCCTCGACCTCCAGGGAAAGGGAGGAGGCCGCGGTCTGGGCATCCACCTCGCGATTGAAGCAGACGGTGGGAGCCGCGGAGCGGTCGATGCCCGTGGCGCCGTCGTGAGGCGAGACGCTGATGACCGCCAGGGGGACCACGACTTCGACTCTCGGCTCGCCGCACGCAGCGAGGAGAACGGCGAAGGCAGCAAGCAGCAGGGTCTTGTTCATAGCGGGTGCAAGTTACCGGACTGCTGAGGGTTCTGCAAACGACCGAGCCGGCGCTTGGAATCGCTTCGCCCGTCCATTCGCCGAGTGGGCTAGCCCGCCCGCGCCACCTTGGAGACGGGAGCCGACGGGGCTCTGCCCGGGACGGGCAACGGCTCGCGATCGACCTCGAGCCCCTTCATGGAGCGCGCGGCCTCCGAGAAGGCCTTGGCCAATGCCCGAGCGTCGCCGAACAAGATCATCCGGCTGCCCTTGAAGGACGTGGCACCCTCGGCCAGGAAGGTTCGTGCGCGCTCGAGCTCCTCGACCCCATCCAGCGGGGGGAGCTGGAGGGCCACCTCCTTCACGCCAGCGCGCGTGAGGGCCTGGCAGCCGTGACGGACGGCGAGCGCGAACGCTCCGCTGGTGAGCCCGGAGCGCCGGCCGACCCCGAAGCTGAAGATCCGGTTGACGGGTACCGGCCCCCGCGCCGGGAAGAGCAGCGCGTCCCCGCTGGCGCCCACGAAGCGGCCCTCCATCAGGATTCGCGAGAGCCCGCCACACAGGCGCCAGTCGAGCAGCCCCGCCAGGCCGCGCAGGGGCCGCTCGTCCTCGAGGATGAACAGGCAGGCAGAGTCCACGCCCGACAGCGCGTCGAGGGAGCCCAGGGCCGCCTCGGCGAACGACAGCTTCACGCGCCGGTCTCCTTGCCGAGCGAGGCGGCGATCTTGTCCAGGATGCCATTGATGAAGGCCCCGGACTCCTCGCTGCCGTACTTCTTGGCGAGCTCGACCGCTTCGTTGAGCACCACCTTGCGCGGCGTCCCGACCTGGTGGAGCAGCTCGAAGACCGCCAGGCGGAGCACGTTGCGGTCGACCTTGGCCATGCGCTCCACGCGCCAGTGGTGGCTGGTCTCCTCGATGCGCTGATCGATCTGCGGTCGGTGTGCGCAGACGCCTCGGACCAGCTCCTCGCTGAACCCCAGCGATTCCTCGTCGGGAGGCTCGTCCTCGGCCTTCCAGGCGTGCGCCAGCGCGTCGATCGGGTCGGCGGAAGCGAGGTCCACCTGATAGAGGGCCTGGAGGGCCCGCTCACGGGCACGGCTGCGCGATCCTTTGCGACCTTTCATGGTGCTCCCGTCCTAGCTCTTCTTCTCGCCCAGCGCGCGAACCACGAGCGCCGTCTCGATGGCAGCCACCGCCGCGTCCGCACCCTTGTTGCCCGCCTTGGTCCCGGCCCGCTCGATCGCCTGCTCGACATTGTCGCAGGTGAGCACGCCGAAGGAGACGGCGCAGGATGCTTCGAGGGCGATCTGCGCGATGCCCTTGGAGACCTCGGAGGCGATGTACTCGAAGTGGGGCGTGCCGCCGCGGATCACCGCACCCAGCGACACCAGCGCGTCGTAGCGGCCGCTCTGGGCCACTCGACGCGCGATCTGCGGCAGCTCGAAGGTGCCGGGCACGCGCACCACGTCGATGTCCGCGTCCTCGACTCCGTGACGCACCAAGGCATCGAGCGCACCGCTGAGCAGCTCCTCGGTGATGAAGCTGTTGAAGCGCGACACGACCAGCGCGACCTTGAGCCCCTGACCGACCAGGCGGCCCTCCACATACCTAGGCATGCGTCTTCGACCTCGCGCGGCGTC
>JACRCT010001200.1 GCA_016218885.1 Deltaproteobacteria bacterium
GCGCCTGAGGTTGCCAACCCTGCCTTCGCAGGCTCGAAATCGCAGGGAAGAAGCGGGCAGGAGCCCCGCTCGCCGGCAGCCTTCGATGCCCCCGGTTCCGTGCAAGCCCCCGGACTACTTCTTGGTCGCTCGAGAATTGATCGCCTTGACCGCGTCCCGGGCCTTGGCCTTGACCGGCTCGCTGGGATCGCTGAGCGCGAGCTTGCGCATCAGCTGCAGCGTCTTGTCTGCGCCGATCATGCCCAGGGCCTCGCAGAGTGCGGCCCGCACCGCGGGGGACTTGTCGCGCAGCTTCCCGCCGCCGCCCAGCCCCAGGATCTTCTTCTCCTGCTGGGGCTGGACCAGATCCAGCAGGTGGTCCTCGAGGTGGCCGCCCGTCCTGACCGGGATGTTGCCCAGCATGCCCAGCGCTTGGGCGGTCACCATCTGCAGCCGCTCGTCGGGCTCGGGCACTTCCTTCTCGCGCCGCTTCAGGGTCTCCAGGAACTGCTGGATGACCGATGAGTCCTGCGTCTTGAGCTCGCCCATCAGCAGGATGGCGGTCCGGGCGATGTTGAAGTCGCGATCGCCGATGCTGCGCTTGATGAGGGCCTGTCCCTTGGCGGGGTCGAGCAGGGCCAGCGCGCGCAGCGCCGACTCGCGCACGCCCTGATCGCCGTGGTTCGAGTAGCGCGAGACGATCTCGAAGCGCTCGGTCTTCTTGAGCTGGCCGATCACGTCGAGCCCCACCCTGGCGATGGCCAGGGGCGCCCCGGCCTCGGCGAGCTTGTTCGAGAGGTAGGGCTCGGCGACCTGCGCCATCTCCTTGAGGAGCGCGGCGGCGGCGCCCTGCAGGGCCTGCGCGCCCTCATCCTTGGGAGGCTCGTTCAGTAGGGCGGCAAGGTGGGGCACCCCCGCACCGCCAAGGTAGAGCAGCGCCGCGCGCGCGTGCTCCCTGCTCTCCGGCTTGTCGGGGGTGACCACTATCCCCAGGAAGCGCTGGACATGGCGATCGGTGGCCAGCTCCCGCAGGGTGCGGCCGGCCAGCTCGGCGCGCCAGGGCACCTCGGGGACCGGGCGCAGGTGAGCCTGCAAGGCTTGCAGGACGAGCCGGGCGATGGGGACGTGCTCGATCACGAGCGCCGAGAACGCCTCGACGCACTGGGCGAGCGAGCGCTCGTAGTAGCCCTTCTCGCGCTCGGAGGACATCTTCTTCAGGTAGCCGATGGGGTCGGCCAGCAGCGCCGCCGCCACCAGCTGCAGATGCTCGGCTCGGTTTGACTCGCTGGTCTCCAGGCGCTTCGCGGTGAGGTCGGCAAGCATCTCGGGGGGAATGCCCTGGGTGACCTTGTCCAGCAGCTTGGAGAGCCCCTTGAGCCGGCCCTCGATCTCATCGCGGGCGCTGGGGTCGGACTCCTTGACCAGCCGCGCGGCGAGCTCCGACCCCTGCTTCTCGAGCTTGGCGCGCCAGGTGATGAGGTCCGGAGCCGCCATCGCCTCCATGAAAGCCGCCTGCATGGCCTCCTGCCGAGGGCCCTGCGCCACGTGATGGAGGTTGGCGACGAGGTCCTGCGCGATCTGGGTGCCGGCCAGCCGCTGGTAGCTCATGGCCCATGCCGAAAGCTCGATGTCGGGCACGCCCGACGCGGCCCTGCTCATCAGGGTCAGGATGAGCCGGGTCGCCGCCTCCATCCCCTCGCCGGCGATGAGCTCGTCCTTGCTCAAGAGCTCGATGCCGCCGATGCCGCGCAGCCGCATCTCGTTCTGCAGGCGCTCGTACTCCTTGCGCGGATCGGGCAACGCCGACTCGCGCATCAGCAGCGCGAACTTGTGCACCGATTCCGCCTGCACCTCGGGCTTGAGCGACAGGCCCATGGCGAAGCTGCGCTCCAGCCGCAGGGCGAGCTTGTGGAACACGACGACGGCGTTGGTGCGCTTGCGGACGAGCTTGAGCTCCTCCTTGGCCTCCAAAAACCCGTCGGTCGCCTTGGTGAAGCCGATCAGATCCTCGATGAAGAGCATCCGCGCTTCGGGCCCGTCCACCAGCAGCCGCTCCTCGTACTCGAGCGGGACGTTGAAGTAGGTCAGGGTGATGCGTCCCTGCAGGAGCTTGCACAGGGCCTCGCCGATGTGCTCGAAGCGCTCGATGGACGCCGCTTCCCTCGGCGGCCGGACCATGCCCTCGAAGAAGTCGAGTGACCACAGGCCCCAGTTGCCGAGCTTGGGGCCTTCGGAGGAGATCTCGTGCTCGTTATCGCTCATGGGGCATTCTCGCTGGCGTCATCGGATGCTGGCGCGAAGGGTGCGTGGCGCAACGGCGTGAGGATGGTAGCCCTGCGCGCCGGGCGGGGACAAGGAAGCGGCCGCAGCCAATCCGGGAAGCGAGGAGCTCTGGCGAAGGGTCAACGACGCGTCCACACGCCGGAGCGGCCCCCGCTCTTGTGATGCAGGGCCACCTCGCTCACCGTCATTCCCTTGTCGACCGCCTTGAGCATGTCGTAGACGGTCAGCGCCGCGGCGCAGACCGCGTGCAGGGCCTCCATCTCCACGCCGGTGCGCTCGGTGGTCTCGACGCGCGACTCGATGAGCACGCGCGGCGGGTCCTCCTGGAGCGTCAAGGAGACCTCGGCGGCGGTCAGGCCGATGGGGTGGCACAGCGGGATGATGTCGGGCGTGCGCTTGGCTGCCATGATGCCCGCCAGCCTCGCCGCAGCGAGCACGTCGCCCTTCTCGACGCGGTTCTCGCGGATGCGCTCCAGGGTCTCCTTCTCCATCGAGACGAAGCCCCTGGCGATGGCCACCCGCCGGGTCTTCTCCTTGCCTCCCACGTCGATCATCTTCATGGCGTCATGCTCCCAGGGGCCGCGGGGGCGGCCAGCGGCGCCCCGAAGCCGGGGGCCAGCGTGTCGTTCATCCTGCTCGTCGTGTAGGCGGCCGGAAGCTCGAAGGACTGCTCGTGCCGGGTCTCTCCCCCGGCTCGCAGGGCGGTCTTGAGGGTGTACCTTCCGTCGTTCGCCGGGTCGATGTGCACCTTCCACAGCACGGTCGGCTTTGCCGTCGCGTCGCCGAAGCCCAGGCCGGCCATCTTCCGGGCGATCCACTCGCGGACCTCGTCGGAGACCTGCTGAGCCGCGTTGTCGGAGAAGGGGATGTCCAACGCGGCCCGCCAGGTCGGGTCCTCCTTCGCTGCCAGGGCCGCGCGCAGCAGCTCGCGCAGGGCCACGTCGCCCTGGGGCAGGACGGCCCCGGCCATCTCCAGCGATGCCAGCGCCTGCCGGGGATCGGCGCGGACAGGCTTGGGCGGCACGCCCTGGCGACGAGGGCTCTCACCCGGCGAGGGAGTCAAAGGCTGGAGATCGCTGACCGGCCGCAGCTGGGAGAACAGCAGCCACACGCCCCCGGCCACGAGTGCCGCCACCGCGACCAGGACGATGGGGTTCTTGAGCAAGATCGCTCCGCAGGATCAAAGTCGGAGCGGCAGACTACACCAATCGGGTGGGCCGCCTTTCGCAACCTTGCCCAAGGTGAGCGCCCCCGCGCCTGCTTCGAGTCTGAGCTCATCTGAGAGCAGGTAACCCGTGCCCGTCCCTCGGGGTGTTGAACGTTCCAGGCCGCCGCGCGTCGAACCCGCGGACACCCGGAAGGAGACGACGATGAGAACGCTTCTGAAGGCCCTGATGGTCGTCGCGATCACGGCCGTCCCCGCCGCAGCCCTGGCCCAGGAGTACTCGTATGCGGACGTGCCGCAGGACACCCCAGTGCCCTCCGCGCCTGCACCCGACCAGCTGCCTCCTCCCCCTCCCACCGCTGCCGCCCCTGAGGTCCAAGTCCAGGTCCAGCCCGTGCCCGTGCCCGTCCTGCCCGCCGGCCAGTGGCCGTACACGAGCCAGTACGGCTGGGTCTGGCTACCCTACGCCCAGGCGTACACCTACGTCCCGGCCGACGGCGGCTACCCCTCCGTCTACGCCTACTACCCCGCCTATGGCTGGCGCTGGATCGTGGCGCCCTGGGTCTTCAACTTCGGTCCGCGGCCCTACTGGGGCGTCCATGGCCCGGCGCGCTTCGCCTGGCACGCACGGCCCTGGTTCAGGGTGAGTCACGGCCATGGCGGCTACCGCCACCGCTATGAGGCCGCGCGCGTGTACGGCCACCACGAGTCCCATGGCTATCGGGGCGGGTACGGCGAGCGCCGCAGCCCAGCGGCGCGGCCTGAGTACCGGCCCTCCCGCGGCGGCAACCACTGGGCCGGTGGCCACCCTGCTCCGTCGCGGGGCAACCACGGAAACCGCGGTCACCCTGGCAACCGCGGCAACGGCCACTACCAGGGCAGCCGCAACGGCGGCGGTCACAACGCCGGTCACGCCGCTCGCCCGGCCGGGCGCCGTTAGCCACTTGGGCCTGTCGCCCACCCTTCGGTCCACTCCGCGCATCCAAGCTGCAGTCCGGATGCGGGGATGGGGGGTGGGCGATGCTGCATCGTGCGAGCGCCTTGGTGGCGGTGCTTGCCGTCGCGACCTGTTGCGCCGCCTCGCCCCTGCCTGTCGCTGAAAAAGCCCTTCGTCGTGCGACCATCGACCTCGGCGGGTACTGCGCAGGCGTCGTGGTGAGTGCGACGGAGATCCTCACGGCGGCGCACTGCGTCCGCTCTACGGGAGAGCTGGTGACCGTCACCTACGCGACCGGCGACCACGACGCCGGTCATGTCGTGTCCGCCGATCGGGCGTCGGACCTCGCCATCGTTCGCCTGGCCATCCCTGCGCCGGTCGAGCCGCTGTCCATCCGCGATGGGGTTCCCGCGGCCGGAGAGACCGTGTTCTTCACCGGCCGCAACGACTTTGGCCACCCCTTCGAGGAGGCGGTAATCGAGCGGCTTGGCCGATGCCCATCGCTGCCGCGCGTCCCCAACGCGCTGTTCACGAGCATTTTCGCCCGGCCAGGCGACTCCGGGGCGCCCATCATCGATGAGCACCTTCGGATCGTAGGGCTCGTCCACGGTGGAGCCCGGTGCCACATCGCCGCCCCGACCGCGAAGGCCCTGGGGTTGCTTGCCGCAGTGCACCGCCCCTGAGCACCGTCCGTCGTTCTTCGCGAAGTCCACGGCAGCCGCCGACCTCCTGAAGACGGCGGAAGTGTCGTCGCCATCGCGCCTGGCGGGACTCTTCACTGTGTGCCGATCGCTCTCGTCGTCTCTTCACCTGGGCAACGTTGCCCAGGTGAACGCCAAGTGCTCGAGCTGCGCTGTCCACCGAGTCTCTGCCAACGCTGCCGGCCCTGAATGGCCGGTTCACGGCAAGGCGGGGGGCCCGAAGGTTGCCGCGCGTCGTGCTTGTGACGGCCTCCGGGGGCGGGTATAGCCCCAGGGACCCCGAATTCGACTCGAGCCCTGGAGGCTTCGCGATGAGCCGCTCCCAATCGAAGCGACCGATGGCGGAGACCGTGGAGGACCAGGAGGCCCTCGAGTTCCCCGAGGTGCTGCCGCTGTTGCCGGTGCGCGACCTGGTGGTCTTCCCCTACATGATCGTCCCGCTCTTCGTGGCCCGCGAGGTGAGCCTGGCGGCGGTGCAGGAGTCGCTCTCCAAGGATCGGCTGGTCTTCCTCGCCGCTCAACGCGATGCCGCCGAGGAGGAGCCCAGCCCCGACACGATCTTCGAGGTGGGGACCGTGGGGATGATCATGCGGGTGCGCAAGCTCGCCGACGGGCGCGTCCGCCTGCTGGTGCAAGGGCTGGCCAAGGCGCGCGTCACCCAGTTCCTGAAGCAGAAGCCCTCGTTCCGCGTGAAGGTGGCCCACGTCGAGGAGCCGCCCGTCGAGAACAGCCTCGAGGCCGATGCGCTGATGCGCACCGCCAAGGAGCTCTTGGAGAAGGTGGCCCAGACCGGCAAGCGCCTGCCCGCCGACATCCTCATGGTGGTGGGCGGCATCCACGAGCCGGGGCGGCTGGCGGACC
>JACRCT010001186.1 GCA_016218885.1 Deltaproteobacteria bacterium
AGACGCTCCAGCCGCTCCTCCTCGTCGGCGAGTTCCTGGGCCTGGAGCAGCTCCTCCTCCAGCAGCAGCTCGCCGCTCTTCACCAGCGCCAGGGCCCGGCGCGCGAGGCGGCAGGCGCCGTGGGCCGCGCGCGCGGAGTCGAGGGCCGTCTCCTCCTTGAGAGCCAGGAAGTCGGGGGCCCCGGTGAGGGCGGAGAGCAGCCGCCGATTGAGCTCGGCCGACGCGGGCGAGGCCGCGGGCGGGCGCACCCGCACCACCAGCTTGAAGAGGGCGGCGAACAGATCCTCGAGCAGCGCGCGGAAGTGCGGCAGCAGGCGGGCTCCCCGCTCGAAGAGGTCCTCGACCTGTGGGATGTGGCGCAGCGCACGGTCGAAGGCTTCGCGATCGTAGGCGTCGGTTTCGACCAGCCGGGGCTCGAGCATGCGGCGCTCCTAGTGCGTGCGCGAGGGCTCGTCCGCCTCGGTCTCCTCGTCCTCGACCAGGAGGCGACGCACCAGCGCCTTGACCTCCTCGCGGTAGGCGGCGACCCGCTCCGCGCGCTTGCCGCGCGCCTCGACGTCGCGCACCAGCCCATCGAGCCGACGCGAAAGGTCGTGAAGCTTGGCGAGCGCCTCGGTGTGCGAGGCTGCCTCCTCACCCTCGGGCGCTCCCTGGGCGCTCTCGGCGATCTCCCGGGCATGGAAGAGCAGCCGCTGCGCCTCTTCCTCGAGGCCGAAGGCGAGCGAGCGCAGTGCCTCCTGCACCTCCGAGCGCTCGTTGGGCTCGCTCCAGAGGACGTGCTCGAGGATCTGGAGGTCGTCGCTGATGCACGCGTCGCGCCCGGCGAGGACCGCTCTCGCGCGCAGCAGATCGAGCGACTGGCGATAGCGCCGGTCTGAGGCGATGACGCCCTTGGCGTTGAGGAGGTTGCGCAGCTCCAGCAGATCACGGCGCACCCCTTCGGGGACGCGCACGGCGGCGACGCGCGCCTGCAGGGCGGTCAGCTCCGCGAGTGGCAAGGTTGCCCGGCTCTCGGACGGCTCCAGCGCGAGCATGCGCAGGAACAGGTAGTCCTCGCGCAGGTAGTCCACATCGAAGCGCAGCAGGAACCGGTCGAAGAGCGCGACCAGCTCATCCTCCTCGGGCAGCTCGTTGGCAGCGCCGACCAGGCTGATGAGGGGAGCCTCCTCGGGCCCGTCGCCGCCGTGGTAGCGACGCTCGTTCATCAGGGCCAGCAGGGTGTTGAGGATGGCGGAGGAGGCCTTGAAGACCTCGTCGAGGAAGACGACGTGGGCGCGCGGCAGCTTGCCCTCGGTGACACGCGTGTAGCGGTCCCCCTCCAGCGCCTTGAGGGAGACGGGCCCGAAGAGCTCCTCGGGCGTGGTGAAGCGGGTGAGCAGCCACTGGAAGTACTGCACGCCGTCGACGCGGCGGCACAGCTCGTGGGCCAGCTCGCTCTTGCCCGTGCCCGGAGGCCCGACGATCAGCACGTGAGCGCGGGCGAGGAGGGCGCACAGCAGGCCCTCGACGACGGCCTCACGTTCGAGGAAGCGCTCGCTCAGCTCCCGGCGCATTCGGTCCAGATGGGTCGAGGGAAGGTCGGTCATGGGCGTGTCCCTGCGCTTGGCTGCGCGCCGGAATCGTACACGTCAACCGCCCTACCCGCCGCGCCATTTCCCCGACCGGGTGGATGGCTCCCAGCCGTTCGGGTAGGCAGCGGGGCGATGGCTATGCGAGTTCTGGCTCGCGCCGGTCTCTCTAGCCGAAGCTTCGGGCTTGAAGGCGACAAGAGCTGGCGAGGGCGCGCACGATCGTCGAGAAGAACGACACGAAGTTCGAGGAGCGATGGGATGAGTACTTCGGTTCCTGAGACGTCGCGCGCCTTGCGAGCGCAAGTCACCAACGACGAGCTGGTGGTGGAGCTCGAGGACGGCCGAGTCCTCCACGTGCCCCTGGAGTGGTTCCCACGCGAGCGGCTGCCTGAGCTGGGGCACCTCGCACCCGATAGCCAGCCTCAAGACACGTCGATGCAGCGAAAGCAAGGCCCTCCACTTTCGTCGGGCCGCTTGCGCGAGGAGGCGGGTTGGGGTGGGATTCGGCCGTCGTGCGCAGCGCTCCCGCTGGAGGCCAAATGGATGCCCAGAAGACCATCGAGGCGCTCAGGCTCGAGCCCCACCCCGAGGGCGGCTTTTTCCGGGAATCCTTTCGCAGCACCCAGCGAGTGACGCTCTGCGATGGCCGGGTGCGCTCGGCCGGAACGGCGATCTACTTCCTGCTGCCCCAGGGCACCTTCAGCACCTTCCACCGGATCCCCGCCTGCGAGGTCTGGCATCACTACGCGGGCGGTCCGCTGCTGCTGCACCAGCTCGGCGTGGGCACGGTGCGCCTGGACGAGAGCACCCCGCAGGCGTTCGTGCGCGCCGGCGCCTGGCAGGCCGCCGAGCCCGAAGACGGGGCCGTGCTGTGCGGCTGCACGGTGTCGCCCGGGTTCGAGTTCGAGGACCTGGAGATCGCCCGCGCCGCGGACATCGCCCGCCTCTTCCCCAAGGAAGCAGCCCTCATCCGCAGGCTGTGCACGAGCTGAGTCGACCCCACCCCGCGGCACTGCGTCGACGTCGACGCACTGAGCTCCCGCGAAGACCCCTGGCCGCCCA
>JACRCT010001187.1 GCA_016218885.1 Deltaproteobacteria bacterium
AAGGACGGCTCGAAGATGCCGCTACTGCCCCCCTATGGCTACCAGCACTCCCTCAGCTTGCTGTCGCCCGAGCTGCTCGCCCGCTCCTCCATCCTCTATGTGTGGGTCACTCCCGAGGAGTCGCGCCGCAAGAACATCGAGCGCGCCAACCCCACCAAGCAGAAGGCCGGCAACGTCCATCTCTCGCTGCACCATGGCGTGCCCATGGCGGTGATGCTGAACGAGTATGGCTGCGATGACATCGAGTACCTGATGAGCCTCTCGGACAAGCCGGACACCGTGAAGGTCGAGGCTCATGGGAAGGCTTGGCGGCTGCCCATCGGCCGCTTCGACAACCGCCAGGACAAGACCACCTTCGTGCGCGAGCCGCGGGACGCGTGGAGCCCCGACGACATCAAGGCTCTCCACCAAGGGCTCGGCGCCGCCTTCGCCGCGCTCATCAAGGCCCAGCCGAACCGCTGAGCGTCCTTCGGAGCGCTGCCCCGGGGCCCGGTGCTCTGGGGCAGCGACGATCTTGGAGAAGCAAACGCGCGAAGAAGGAGCGGGTGTGCCCATGAGACGATGGCTCGTAGTCCTCGCAGCGTTGGGTGCTTCGCTGACGGCCTGCCCTTCGGAAGCGCCCTTGGCTACGCCCTGCGACTCGAGCAGCCAGTGTCCCCAGGGCCAGGTCTGTCAGGGCAGCATCTGCGTCGCCGGCGGGTGCGGAGGCGGCTGCCCCGACGGCCAGCGCTGTGTGGCGAGCCAGTGCCTGCCAACGGCCTGTTCGAACACCCCCTGCGGCGCAGGCCAGGTCTGCGTGAACTCGGCGTGCACTGACGAGCCGTGCGTCGGGAAGACCTGCGAGGCCGCGCAGATGTGCGTGAAGGGCTCCTGCTATCCGATCGACTGTCCCAGCGACCTGTGCGCGGAGGACAGCGTCTGCGTGACGGGCCTCTGCGTGCCGAAGCCGTGCGTGGACCTGCACTGCGCGAGCGACGAGGTATGCGTCGCCGGCGACTGCATCAAGGCGACCTGCTCCGATGCGACGAGGGACGGCACCGAGTCGGACGTGGACTGCGGCGGCTCGTGCCCGCCCTGTGACGAGGCGAAGAGGTGCGCCGTCGCGAGCGATTGCCTCTCGGCTCGCTGCACGGAGGGCCGCTGTGCCGCCGCCACGCCCACCTGCTCGGACCAGGAGAGGAACGGATTCGAAACGGACGTGGACTGCGGAGGCCCTTGCCCTTCCTGTGCCCATAGGAAGCGGTGCATCTCGCCGGGGGATTGCCTTTCGCGGGTGTGCGCGGGCGGTACGTGCCAAGCACCCACCTGCTCCGATTCGGCGTTCAACGGGACGGAGACGGATGTCGATTGTGGAGGGCCCTGCCCCGGCTGCAGTGTGGGTCGAAGATGCGAGGGGGCCCAGGACTGCATCACCGGGGTCTGCCACGAAGAGACCTGCTCGACGGCCGAGTGCACCGATGGCGTCCGGAACGGCACCGAGACCGACCTCGACTGCGGCGGCTCGTGCCCGTCCTGTGCCGACCAAAGGCGCTGCGTCTACCCCGGGGATTGCACCTCCAGGGTGTGCGCGAGTGGGACCTGCCAGGCGCCGAGCTGCCAGGACGATACGAAGAATGGCTCGGAGACGGATCGCGACTGCGGCGGAGGCTGTCCGGCGTGCGCCGACCACAGGAGCTGCGTCCAGGGTGCGGATTGCGCAAGCGGGGCGTGCGCCGGCGGGCGCTGCCAAGCGCCGACGTGTGCCGATCAGGTGAAGAACGGCACGGAGACCGACCAGGACTGCGGCGGGAGCTGTCCGCGATGCGCGAATCTGAAGACTTGCGTCCAGGCCAACGACTGCGCGAGCGGGTGGTGTATCGAAGGGGTGTGCCGCGAGCTGCAGGAAGAGACTTGTGAGCCGATGTTCGAGAATGACTTCGCCAATCATGTCTCCTACCTGCTCACCAGGCTCTATTACATCTCGGAGGACGGCAGCAGGGTGTACGCGAGCCCATGTGCCAGGAGCACTGCAAGCTATGCACATGAAACGGACACCGCCGGCTGTGAATGGGTCATGGATGATGCGGTCATGCTCGGCTACCAGCAGGGCAAGACGATCATCAGGACCGGAGCCGTGGCAGGCAATGTGATCATCAGAGAGTGCAGCACCATTGCCACGCTGAATTACACCTTCCTTGGCACGACCAAGGAAGTGGGTGTCTATGGGCCTGGCTCAGGCTCCTTCACCGTGCCCGGTGGCGTCACCAGCATGGATTGGCTCCTGTCCGCGGGCGGAGGCGGCACACCGCAGGCGTGCCTGGGCGCCAATACCTATATGGCTCCAGGGAAGACCGGCCAGGCGCAGGTGCAATACGACTTCCCGGTGGCTGCCGGCGGCGCCTTCACCTTCACCGTTGGAAGCTATGGCGAAGCCTCGACGATGACCTACTCGGAGGCAGGGAAACCGGATCAGGTCTGGAACATGGCCCGACCCGCTGATCCCATCTGGGTCCTGGGAACCTTCAATTGCCCTGGTCGAGGGACCAATACCCCTGGCATCTGCACCGTCTGCCCCGCCTACGTGGGCTCAAAGGCCGAAACCAAGGGCCTCGATGGTCTGATTGTCACGGGCCACTTCGGCTTGAATCAGCCATCGGACAACCCGCAGGGTGGAACCAGCGGACCCTCCATGTACCACGCAGGGGGGCCTTCCATGCCCGGAGGGGTAGGGTTCGGCGCCAGTGGCGCTGGCCCATTCCAGGGTTCGGAGCCCGGCTCTTGTGCTGGGGCCGTCGGCACGCAGGGGGCATTCCTGATCGAATTCAACCTTCAGGTGTATACCCGGCCCGACGGGACCCAATTCGTCCGTAGAAACTAGAGCAACGACCGGATGCGAGACACACCCGTGATCTCGCGACGGTAGTCAAACCGTTCGGTGCCTCAGCGCCCACGGCAAGTGAGCCCGTCGGCGGGCCGGTCGGCGGCCTGCCCCGGGACTGGCCGAACCCGTGCCACTTGGGTCCCCAGGGTCGGCGTGGCTACCCGAGCTTCTGCTTGGCTTGGGGCGAGGCCTCGGCGATGGCGGCGGGGACGGGCAGGGGCGTGACGACCGCTGGCGCCGGCTTGCGGCGCTTGTCGATGCCGGGTCCCACCGAGAGGGTGAGGATGGCGGCGGCGAGCAGCGCGACCCCGACGAGCTCGTTGGCGGGCGGCCGGCGCTCGTTGAGGAACAGCCACAGGCCGTAGCTGGCGACGATTCCCGCGAGCAGGCTGGAGACGCGGTTCACCGGGACGCAGAAGGTGTTCTCCCGCTTGTCGAGCAGGATGAGCCCTCCGAAGATCCCCGTGCCTTGCGACAGGATCCCGATGAGCAGCGCGACGCCGATGATGCCCAGGGTCCAGGGGCCCGCCATCTCGAGGGGCTTGGTGAAGCCGATCGCCAGCGCGCGACCCATCGGCCCCGCCCCGAGCAGCGCCATGGCGCCCAGGGTCAGCATCAGCACCGGGGTGGCCACCATCTGCTCTTCGACGAAGTAGCGCGTGCGGGCGTGGTCGTCGTCCGACTTGGCGAGCTTGGTCATGAAGCGCAGGCGCATGAAGTACGCGGCGAGGTAGATGCCCAGGTTGATGAGCGCGGGGACCGTGATGTCGTAGCTCACCTTGCCTACGAAGAAGGCTGCCAGAAGGGAAATGACACTCAGGGCCAGCGCGATCCACGAGTACCACTTGACCTTGCGCCCCGAGAAGAAGTCGGTGATGGGCGCGATGATCAGCACGCCGCCGCGCATCAGCAGCATCATGAAGACGATCGACACATTGCCGAAGGTGTAGGCCAGGGTGGTGGTGGGGATGACCGCCGCGGTGCCCAGGCCCGACAGGAAGGTCCAGAGGCCGGGCATCGGGACGCTGTGGCCCAGAATCGTCTTGTGCGTCGCGTACTTCCACCAGCGCATCGAGCTGATGAAGAGGAACATCCCCACCAGCGACGCGAAGGCGGTGATGGGCAGCAGCTCGTTGCCGGAGATGCCCAGGTACTTGGAGAGGTACTTGGTGAGCGCGCTGTAGGGCGCGTAGCAGGCGAAGTAGCCGAAGGCGAACCACCAGATGCTTGGATATCGCTGCGCTTGCCGGGTGTCGGTCACTGGGAGCCTCGGACAGCCATCCTCCCGCCGGCACTGGAAAAAATCAAAGGAAAGGACGTCGCGAGCCAGCTCTTGGGGGCTGCGCGACGGCTCGAGGGTCCTGGCGAACCGGGAGTGGCTCACGATTTCAGGGCGAGGTGCAGCGCGCCAGCCGGCGTCGGTCACGAATCGCGGGGGTCGATGCCGTCCTCGAGCATTCGCGCTACCGCTTCCAGCCGCTCGGTGCGGAAGAAGGCGACGCGTGCGCAAGCGCGCGCGACCGTGGCGGCCACGGGGGCGGTGAGCGTGGCCTTCAGGAGCTGTGTCGGGGTCGTCTTCCCCTCACAGTAGGCGCGACAGGCCTCGACCATCCGGTTCGAGCCCGCGGCTCCGATCTTTGAGTAAAGGTGCGCTGCCAGCGGGGCGTTTCGCAGGTCGAACCCGGTGTGGTGCGCCCGCCCTTCGGCGAGCAGGCGCCAGACCTCGGGGTCGGCCTCGGCCGGCGCCTCGAGGGGAGGGAGGAAGTGCTCCATCCGCAGCGGCTCCCCGGCTTCGGAGGGAAGCTCGCCCATGAGCATCGCTACCGGGGCATCTCCCCCGCTCAGAGTCGCCAAGGCGTCCAGTGAGCAGGCGGCAAGGAGCTTGGCTCCCAAGTAGTGGGCGCTGATGCGCAGGTTGCGTCGGGCCAGGCCCTGGAGCTCGTCGATGGCCGAGGGTGCAGGCCAACCCCGGTAGGATCGGAAGATTCGGGCAGGATCGAGCGCCGACAGGAAGCTCGCCATGCGCAGCATCGCCCCGCGGTACTCGCGCACGCTGTAGACCGACCGCATCCTCAGGGACCAGTTGGTCTCCGGCAGCAGGGCCCAGGTGTTGTCCAGGAAGAGGGCGGGATCGGTGAGGGCGAAGTTGGCCACGTCCTTGTTCGCGAGGTCGACGCCGGTGAGCACCATGGCGTCCAGCTCTTCGGTGGAGAGCGCAAGGCCCATCGCCTTCGACAGCGAAGCGAGCCGCTCGCGTTGCTGCTCGGGCGCAGCCGGCCCACGGAAGGGGACGGTGGCCTCCACCGAGGCTGCGACCCGCACCAGGTCTTTCACCGGCAGCAGACCGTGCAGGGCGCGCACGGCGAGCAAGGCGCTCAGGAGCTCGTTGAGGCCGGCGGTGGGTGCCACCGGGTCGCCAGGCGCTATCCCGAACAGGGCCAGGACCATCGCGCGCAGGCGATCCGGTCCCGGCTCGGTCAGGAAGACCTGCTCCCCGCGGTGCTCGAAGGCGCCGCCGAGGAGCTGCTCCACTCGCGGCGAGAGCCCGCCATCGACCTGCAGATAGACCGTGTCGTGGAAGGCGGCCCCCAGCGCGAGGTGCGGGTCGGGGCCGGTCGCGAGGTCGAAGACGTGCTTCAGGCAATGAAACGAGCGCCCGCGCCCGGACATCGTCTCGTGGACGAGCACGGCCAGGGCTTCGAGCTGTTCGGGGGTGGGGCTCGCCGCGAGGTTTCGCAGCGCGGCGTCGAGGAGCCGGCCGAGGCGGACCAGCACGCCTTCATCGTGGGGGACGTGGACGCTCATGGGGCCCAGGCTACCGCGGGTGGGTTCGGCGTCGAAGCGCCGCGCGCTATGGCGTGCGGCGAAGACGGTCGAGACGATTGTCGGACTTCCGACAGGGGTGTTGAGATTTCTGCCGCCTCCCATGGCGGACCGGCCTTCTGGAAAGGTCGCGCTGCGTCGAGTCTCGTGGCAAGGTTCGATAGCCGATATCGCTACCCAGGCCCGGGCGCGGGAGATGCAGCGGCTCGGAGGCCTGGTGACACGCGAGCACCCGGTGGGCACAGAAGAGATCGCCAGGGGGGCTTGTGAGCGAGAGGCCATTGACGTGGCGTGGACGAACGAGAGCCGAGCAGTAGAGGAGTGCAGCAGTGCTTCACGCTGGGTCGCCTTTCTCCTGGGGGCAGGCCACCTGGCCGTCTGCCTCGCCGCCGGGCACCTGCGTCCCGAGCACGTGGTAGCCGACGTGCTCGTCGCCGGGCTTCCATGGCTGGGCGGTCGCGCAGCCGCCTTTGCCGTAGGCGCCATGCCCATGTGGTTGGGGGTGGTCCTCTACGATAGCCAGAGGCTCTTCCTGAGCTTGCGGGGGACGGTGCATACCGGTGACCTGATGGCGCTGGAGCTGCGCCTCTTCCCTGCTCCTGGGGGCGTGATCTGGTCCCAGTGGCTGTCAGAGCGAGCGGTCGCCGCGCTCGATCTCCTCACGGGG
>JACRCT010001179.1 GCA_016218885.1 Deltaproteobacteria bacterium
AGGTCCGGCGGCGCGTTCGCGAACAGGCCCGACCGCTGCGCAAGCTGCCAGACGAAGAGCGTGTGGTAGCCCAAAGGCGCAGTGTCGGGGTCCACCCGCCCCAGCCGCACCCCGGGCCGCAGGAGCACCTCGGGCCAGCTCCCAGCGTCGGTCTCCTCGGTGAACCGGCTGTGCTGCTGGTACGCGAGCACGACTTCGTTGGTCGCGAACTCGAGATTCCAGGCCGCATACCTCGGAACCATCATCTTCTCGACGAGCTGCGCGTCGGCGACGGCGACCAGGTCGGCGCGGGCCCCCTGCTCGGTCACCTTGCGGATGGCGACCTGCGAGCCGCTGGGCTCCAGGCGCAGGCGCACCCCCGGATTGGCCTCGCGGTATCTCTGCGCCGCGTCGGCGAAGACCCGCCGCAGGCTGGCGGCGTGGAAGACCACCACCTCCCGCGGCCTGGTGCACCCGAGCACCTGACAGGCGGCCAGGCAGAGGAAGACCCACCGTTTCGGCATCATGGCGTCCTCGGCTTCCCGACGGCCTCGCGAACGGCGCTCGCGAGCTCCTCCACCGCCGCCGCCTCTGCCGGAACCTCGAGCGCCGCCACCATCGCCGAGTCGTCGAGCGCGAAGCGCTCCACGACGCAGCTGAGCTGGCTCGCGCGAGCGCAGAGAATGACCACCTGGTCCTCGGGGAGCCGCAGGGCGCTCTCCAGCGCGGCGCAATGGCCTTTCCCGCTCACCTCGAGCTTGCTGATTCCATCGAGCACCAGCACCTCTGCTGCCCTCGCGTCCTCCTCGACCCAGCGGCGGGCGGCGTCGAACGCGCTCTCGTAGAAGGCCATCGAGCAGAAGAAGTCCTCGCCCGGCCCCTTGGCGGCGATCCCGTCCACCGCCAGCACCACCCGCTCGGCCTTGGCGCCCAGACGCCCGAGCTCATAGCGCTTCTGCCCTTGCTCGTCGCGAAGCTTGTGCTGGAGGTAGCCGCCCACTCGGAGACCCGCCGCCTGAAGCCGGTCAGCGACTTGCCGGGCACAAGCCGACTTGTCACTCCCGCCTTCTCCCGAGATTAGAGCCCAGCGCGCCATGTCAGCCTCATTCCACCGGTCCAGCCTTGACCGCGAACGCTTCCGCCCAAGCCGCGACTTCGCGCGGAGGGGCTTCTCCAACCGCCACCAGCTCGACGAAGCGGCCCTGCCGCTCGAAGCGTACACGCAGCCCCGCCTCCTGATGATGCGCCTCGAGCCGGCCGTTGGAGAACGCTGCCCCGGTGAGAGCCATCAGGGCCTCGGTCGTGGCATCGACCCGGTTGACCATCACCTTCATCGACGTGTCACGGGGATCGGCCTGCAGGCGCCGGGAGCCCACCAGCACGGCAGCCAGGCCCCACCTTGCTCTAGCCTCGTGAGCGACCGGGCCCATGAAGTTTTCGAGGTCTCGCCCCAGGCACGCCGCGAGCCTCTCCTCGTCCACCGCGCCGGGCAACGCCCGGTGCTTGTGCTGCGCGCTGAAGACGCTGTCCCAGCCGGGGCAATAGGCCTTCAGATCCAGCAGCGGAGTCCCGTCCATCAGGTCGAGGTGGTCCACCTCCAGCAGCAGTCCGCCCATTTGCAGCAAGGGCACCACGGTGAGCGAGACCGGATTGGGGCGTGCCGGCGAGCGCGTCGAGAACACGCCCTTGGCCGGCGCAGAGGGATCGACCTTCATGGGGCGCGCCTTGAGCAGGTCCCGTTCGGCCCGGTGCAGGAAACCCATCACCATCAGGTGCGAGCTATTCTCGAGCCCCTCCAGCCCTTCCGCGTAACGAGGCAGGACCTCGAGCGTGGCCCGCCCGCCCTGCAACGGGACCTCCCGTGGAGACTTGAAGGACGAGCGCACGAAGCCGATGGGCTGCAGAGAGAAGGATTCGCTCATGAGTCGCCTGCTTTCGTTTGGGTTGGGCGATCGAGGCTGAAGCGAAGCCCGACCCAGAAGCGCCGGCCGGGATCGGGATAGCCATACTCGGTCTGGTAGAAGGCGTCGGCGAGGTTGGTGCCTCGGGCATAGATCGCCCACCCCTCCCAGGGGCGCAGCTCGAGCTGGGCGTCCCAGACGGCATACCCGCCAAGGTTTCCCCACTGCAGGGTCATGGGGCTCTGGAAGCTCTGTGGTCCCACCAGGCGCACGAAGCTTGCGCACTCGATCCAGCGCCACGGGGACACGACCAACCCCACTGACGCCTTGTGCTTTGGTCGATAGGCCAGCTCCTGCGGCGCCTGCCCGAGACGGCGCGCCCAGAGGAGGGCATACCCGGCCTCGACGCCCAGCCAAGGCATCAGCCTCACCCGCGCAGTCGCCTCGAGTCCCGCCAGCCGCGCCCGGGACACGTTCTGCAGCTGGTCCGTCCCACTTCCCTGGCTGACACGCTCGATCAGGTCGGCGACCTCCGCGTCGAACGCCGCAAGGTCGAGGGAGAGCCACCGCGTCGCGCGCCAGGAGGCTTCGAGGTCGAGGTGCCAGGCGCTCTCGGGTCGCAGGTCGGGATTGGGCAGCCGTGTCCCAAGAGCGCGTGCAAAGCGCTCCTTCAGGCTGGGGAACCGGTGGCGGCGCCCCACCGTCGCGCCGACGGCGAGCCCGGGTGTCGCCTCGTAGCGCAAGACCAGGAGCGGGCCCACGGCCCAAGGTCGCCTCGAGCCTTCTCCTTCGAGATCCACCGGAACCTCGACGTCGACCTGGCCGCTGAGCGTCGCCGCCAGGCGCTCGGTGAGGTCGAGCTCGAGCTCGGGTGCCGCGGTCAGTAGCACCCGCTGGAGCACGGGCGCCCCGGGGTCGTCGGTGTGCCGCTCGTAGCCGCCGGTGAGGTGGGCCCTGATCCTGCTGGGGATGCCGAGCACCTCGGGAAGGCTCGCCCGCCCTCGAAGGACCAGACCGAAGGCGCGGTCGTGATACCAGGTGCGGAAGGCTCGCGCGGTGCTCTGCGTGGAGTACGTCGCGTCGTCGTACCCGTCGAGGAGATTGTCGAAGACGCGCGCGAAGGCGACCTCCTCGAGCTGCATCGCTGCGCCCCGCCAGGAATGGCCGACCGACGCCGCCAGCGCACGCCAGGCGTCGAAGCGCCAATAGCGGGGCACCTCGTCGAAGATGCTGGGCGGCACCCCCTTCTCGTGGTCGAGGTACGACGCCGCGAGGGCCACCTCGTGTTGGTCGGCCGGCTCGATACGCATCGATCCGCCTGCGAACCAGCCCTGGCGATCGCTGTTGCTACGAGTCCCCGCGGGCTGGAGCGGGGTTCCGGAGAAGCCCGACGCCAAGGGAAAGCCTGGGGCGTGCTCGAGCCCGGCGTAGGCCGTGTAGGCGGCCTTCTCGAAGCGCTGCGCGTGAACCGCCGAGCCACGGAAGGCCGACGACGCCCCGGCCTCCATCCTCCCCTGCAGGAGCGGCCCCTCTCCCGGACGGCGGGTGGTGATGCTGACGGTGGGCCCCAGGCCATTGGGGCCCACCGCCAACGTCCCCGGCCCGCGCTTGATCGTCACGCGCTCGACCACCTCGGGCGGGAGCATCCCCAGGTCGACCTGCCCGTCATAGGCGATGGAGGCCGGGGCGCCGTCGACGAGCACCGCGGTCTGACGCTGGTCGAAGCCGCGGATCGCGAAGAGGCGCTCGTTGCGCGAATTGGTGCTGGCGTTCGTCGATGGCGAGCGCTCGAGCACCTCCGCGACCGACCGTGCGCCCTGTCGCTCGAGGTCGGCACGCCGGACGTGGCGCAGCGCCGTCCCCGCCGGATCATATGGGTCGGCCGTCACCACCGATTCGTAC
>JACRCT010001180.1 GCA_016218885.1 Deltaproteobacteria bacterium
TCGCCGCGCGCGGCCTTGAAGAAGCACTCCTGGGCCAGCCGGTCGAAGGGGCCGAACTCCCCCGAAACCACCTTGCGGTTGTCCACCTCGCGCACCGGCGTCACCTCGGCGGCGGTGCCACACAGGAACACCTCATCGGCGAGGTAGAGCGTGTCACGAGTGAAGCTCTGCTCGCGCACCTCGAGGCCCGCATCGCGCAGGAGCCGAATGAGGCTGCTGCGGGTGATGCCCTCCAGGATGGGCGAGGTCAGGGGAGGGGTGTGCACCACCCCTTCGCGGACCAGGAACAGGTTCTCTCCGGTGGCCTCCGCGACCAGCCCTTGGGCGTCCAGGAAGATCGCCTCGTCGTAGCCGGCGAGCTTGGCCTCTCGCTTGGCCAGCACCGAGTTGACGTATTGGCCGGTGATCTTCCCACGCACGAGGTTGGAGTTGACGTGCATGCGCGTGAAGGAGCTCACCTTGGCGCGGATGCCCTTCTTCATCCCCTCCTCGCCGAGGTAGCTGCCCCAGTCCCAGGCCATCACCGCCACGCGCACGGGGTTGATGGCCCCCAGGCCCATGGCGCCGTCACCCATGAACACCAGGGGACGCACGTAGCCCTGCTTCATCTTGTTGACCTGCAGGGTCTCGAGGCACACCCGGGTCAGCATCTCGAGCGGATAGGGCACCTCCATCAGCATGATCCTGGCCGACTGGTAGAGGCGGCGCACGTGGTCCTTGAGGCGGAAGACCGCGGACCGTCCGTCGGTACAGGCGTAGGCGCGGATGCCCTCGAAGGCCCCGATACCGTAGTGCAGGCCCAAGGTCATCACGTGGATCTGCGCCTGGTCCCAGGGGACGAACTGGCCGTCGAGCCAGATCTTCTCGGTCTTGGGGACACCTGCGCTGGTGCTGCTCGAGTCGGCCATGGGCGCCCTCGCTTCTCTCTGCCTTTCTCATCGTCAGGCGGTCAACCCTGCACCCTCGGGCGAAGGGGTGTCAAGCGCGGCCGGGTTCGGCCCTTTCTCCCAATCGCGGCGCGGGGTTGGGCGTGCTGGCGAGGCCCAAATGGTGTCGCTTGACACACCCTTTGTGCGCATGGTTCCTTCACCACTCGCCTCCGGCCAGACCCTCCAGGCCACAGCTCGAAGGAGCAACGATGAGAACCGGCAAGCCTCTGACGCTCGCTGCCTGCCTTGCGTTGGCCCTCTCGGCTTGCCCGGGAGAGAAGAACCCTCCCCCGGCGCCCGGGCCTGATGCGGGATGCGACCCGGCTGATCCTGTCTGCAACCCACCGGAGTGCCAGACGCCTGAGGACTGCGGCGATGTGCGCCTGTTCGATTGCCTCGGCAACGCCTGCGTCGCGGCGTGCACCACCAAGGCCGATTGCGCCGCGCACCCTGCCCATGGCAACGGGCCCTGGCCGGGGTGCGAGAACGGCATGTGTCTCTGCGACGCGAGGACTTGCGTCTCCTCGGTGTGCAGCGCCGACGGCGAGTGCGCGCAGGGCCAGGTCTGCCGCTCGGGGGCCTGCGGGAGCCCGGACATCGGCCCCGACAGCTGCGAGGTGGTCCCCGAGCTGGTGGTGATGCGCAAGGACGAAGCGGTCACGTTCACGGTCACCGCCTTCAAGGGGAACGCGGTGAGCCTGCTGGGGCCCAACGCGTTCACCTGGACCTCTGGGGACCCGTCGGTGGGCAAGGTCGACGAGAACGGGACCTTCAAGGGCGTGGCGGCCTCGGGCGGATACAAGGACGGCGCGGTGCGCTCGACGGTCAAGGCCCTGCCCTCGGTGAGCTGCTCGGCCAGGGTGATGGTCCTGGATGCGATCTCCGAAGGCGCCCGCGTCGTGGTGGTGGACGAGATCACCCACCGGCTGGTCCCCGACGCCAAGGTGGTCCTCAACGGCGTCACCCTCACCGAGGATGCGGCGATGAAGGGGCTGCACACCGTCGCCACCGTCACCTCCGCCACGCCGACCGTCCTCAGCGTCTTCCACCACGACTACGGATACGTCTCGCTGGTGGGAATCACCAAGACCGACCTGCTCGTGCCCCTGCGCCACAACCCCAACGCGACCAAGGGGGGCGGCTTCAAGGGCACCTTCACCAGCTTCCCGGACAGCGAGGTCAGCTTCGGCCTCGCCGGGGTCTCCCTCGCCGGCAACTTCACCGATGTGGATCTGAATGCCTTGTCGTCTCACGCGCAGCCGACCGAGCTCACCTTCAATGGTCAGACCCGGACGGCCGACCTGCCGTCGGCGGTGATGCTCGGGATGGGCGCCAGGCACTTCAAGGAGGGCTATCAGGCCTGGGGCTACCCGGGGGTCTGCCCGGACGAGGCGGCGACGCTGGCCGGCGAGTGCGGCGTGAGCGCCGGTTTCGGCCTGATGGGGACCGTCCCCATCACGGCGGCCACTCCCTTCCTCAACGAGGTGTTCGCGGGCCAGGCGATCGATCCCAGCAAGGCGCTGGCCGTGGCGCTGCCCTACCTGAAGAGCTTCAAGAGCGCGATCGTCCGGGACATCTCCTACAAGCTCAAGACCGTCCCTGCCGATCCCTCCATCCTCTATGCGGACGCGGAGGCCTTCCCCAAGAAGGACCTCAACCCCACGATCGCGCTGAGCCTCAAGCAGACGGTGGTCGTGCCCGACCTGCCTGCCAGCAAGGGCACCCAGCTCGAAGGCGTGGTGGTCGTTGCCGGCGGCCTGGTGCCGGGGCGCGGGCTGATTCCCCTGGGGCTGACCGCCGGCACCGACACCTTGGCCGATTGCACCACCGGCTGCGCGAAGAACGGGAAGGTCGTGGGAGTCGACGTGGCGGAGGAGACCCCCCTCCAGCTCGCCTATCACGACGACGGCAAGCTGGGGCTGCGCATGGCCCCCAACCACAGCGGCATCGAGGGTTCGCGCTACGGGGTGCTCACCCTGGCGATGAGCTCCGCGGGCGCCATGCCCAACGGAGCCACGGTCAGCAGCGCGCTGGTCACCACCTTGGCGAGCATGCCCAACGGCACCGAGGTCTCCTACACAAGCGCGGGCTTCCTCGGGTTCGCCGAGACCGGCGCCTACGACTACCGGTCGGGCAAGTTCGAGGCGACCACCCTGGTCTCGGGTGCGACCTTCCACCGCGCGGTCTTCACCACCGAGGCGGGCCGGCACTGGACCGTCTATTTCAACCAGAACGCTTTCGACCTGCCCAAGCCGCCGACGGGCTTCGAGGACCGGACCATGAGCGACGGCAAGGATCGCTCGGCCTCGCCCAACAGCGCGCGCGCCCCCATCGCCTGGTGGGCCATCAAGGCAAGCGACCAGGAACAGGGCGTGGGAATCGACGGTCTGTTCGACTTCGCCTTCGGTCGCGCGATGGGTCTGTCGAGCTACGTGAACGGCTTCTCGACCTACAGCGTGACCCCGACCGTGGCCTTCGTGGCTCCCTCTGGAGCCGAGTGCGGCAAGACCCCTCAGGTGCCCGGCTCCTGCAACGTCTACGACGGCAACTACACCTTCCGGGTGAAGGTGAGCGGCGTAGAGGTGCCCGCCCAGGCCAAGCTGCTGTTCGCGGCCAACACCGGCGAGAAGAAGCTCGTGGACGCCGTGGATGCCAACTGGATCGCCGACTGCAAGTTCCGCTCGCCGCTGATGAAGGACGACGACCTGAACAA
>JACRCT010000120.1 GCA_016218885.1 Deltaproteobacteria bacterium
CAGCCGGGCCCCGTGCGCCTGGATCCGCAGGCGATCGCCGCCCGCCGTCCCGAGGCAGGTGGCGTCCGCCCCGAAGAGCGCTTCGAGCGCCGCCCGGTTCTCGGGGCGCACCGAGACGACGAAGCGCGAGTGCGACTCGGAGTAGAGCTGCACCGTGGCCGACAGGTCGGCGCGCGGCAGGCGCACCTCGAAGCCGACCCCGCCGAAGCTCGCCTCGGCCAGCGCCACCGCCCGCCCGCCGTCCGACAGATCGTGGCAGGACTCGAGCAGCCCGCGCTCGTGCGCCTCGCCCATCCTCAGATAGCGGGCCTTCGCCTCCTCCTTGCGCACCCGCGGGACGTTGGCCCCCAGCTCGCCGAAGAGCCGGTAGAGCTGCGAGCCGCCCAGCTCGTCGTAGGTCCGGCCGACCAGGTAGAGGAGATCGCCCTCGGCCTTGAGCTCGCTGGTTACCACGCGGCGCACGTCGTCGAGGCGAGCGACCATGGAGTAGAGCACCGTCGGCGGCACCGAGATCTTCACGCCCCCGGCGCGCAGGTCGTTCTTCATGCTGTCCTTGCCCGAGGTCATCGGGACGCCGAAGAACAGGGCCAGGTCGTAGAGCGCCTGGCACATGCGCACCAGCTGCGCGAGCTTGTACTTGCCATCGGGGTTGCCGACCGGGTCGAAGACCGAGTCGGGGACGCAGAAGTTGTCGTTGGCGCACCAGAAGCCGAAGGGCCGCGAGGGCTCCGGCAGGCGGCCCCCGACCGCGACGATCTGCCGCACCGCCTCGTCGAACGCGCCCGCCGACATCTCATAGGCGTCGAGGTCGCCGTAGCGCGGCGCGATGCCGTGGGAGATGGCGAGGCCCGCCCAGGAGTCGAAGTCCAGCCGCATCACCGCCGCGTCCTGCGGAGCCTGGCCCCGCCGGCCCATCAGCGGCTTCACGATCGTGCGGCCCTTCACCTCGTGGTCGTACTGGCGGATGACCGGCTCGCGGGAGCAGATGTCGAGGCTGCCGAGCAGGCGCAGGAGGGCCTCGCCGTGATCCTGGATGGCGATCCTCGGCTCGGTCAGCCGCGGCCGGCGCCACTCGGCCTCCAGCGTCTTGCGCGGCACGCCGTCGTGCAGGAACCCGAGGTCCAGCGAGGCGACCGGCTTGCCCTGGTAGCGCACCTCGAGCATGCCGGTGTCGGTGAAGCGGCCGATCCGCGAGAGCTCGACCTCGAGCTCGCCTGCCAAGGCGAAGAGCGGCGCCACCTTCTCCTCGGCCACCGCCAGCGTCATGCGCTCCTGGGACTCGGAGACGCAGATCTCCCAGGGCTTCAGGCCGGCGTACTTGAGCGGGACCTGCTCGAGCTCGACCTGCGCCCCGCCGCTCAAGGTGGCGAGCTCGCCGATCGACGAGGACAGGCCGCCCGCTCCGTCGTCGGTGGTGCAGCGCACCAGCCCCTGCTCACAGGCCCTCTCCAGGAAATCGGCGAGGAGCTTCTGGGTGATGGGGCTGCCGATCTGCACTGCGGAGCGCGGCGAGCGCGCGTCGATCTCCGCCGAGGAGAAGGTCGCGCCGTGGATGCCGTCCTTGCCCACCCTGCCACCGGCCATGACGATGACGTCGCCGGGGAGGATCGCCTTCTCCCAGGAGGGCAGGCCTTGGTACTCGGCGCTCATCACGCCGCCGGTGCCGCAGAACACCAGCGGCTTTCCCGCGAAGCGCTCGTCGAAGACGATGGCCCCGCCGACGGTGGGGATACCGGACTTGTTTCCCCCATCCTCGATGCCCTTGCGCACGCCGGCGAAGACCCGCAGCGGGTGCAGCTGCCCGGGCAGGAGCGGCTTGGCGTAATCGGGCGGGCCGAAGCAGAGCACGTCGGTGTTGAAGAGCAGCCGCCCGCCGCCGCGCCCGGTGCCCAAGGGGTCGCGATTCACGCCCAGGATCCCGGTGAGCGCCCCGCCGTAGGGGTCCAGCGCCGAGGGGGAGTTGTGGGTCTCGACCTTGAAGACGAAGACGCGCTTCTCGTCGAGGCGCACCACGCCGGCGTTGTCGGTGAAGACCTTCACCAGCCAGCTGCCCTCGCCGGCGGAGCAATGCGAGAGGAGGCGACGCCCGATCTCCTCGGTCGAGGCCCGGATGAAGCTCTTGAAGAGCGAGTCGATGGTCCGCTCCTCGCCGGTGTCCAGGTCGCGGTAGCGGATGAGGGCGTTGAACTCCTTGTGCTTGCAGTGCTCCGACCAGGTCTGCGCCACGACCTCGAGCTCGCAGTCGGTGGGCGCGGACTCCGGCAGGCCCATCGCCCGGCGGCGCTCGCGGTGCTGCGGCGCGCGGAAGTGGTCGCGGATCGAGCGCATCTCCTCGAGCGTCAGGGACAGGACGCGGTCGCGGGAGATGTGCAGGAGCTCCGGGTCCGACACCTCGAGGGAGATCGTCTCGGTGCGCGCGTCCGCGGCGATGTGCACCTCGGGAACGTAGGTGAGCCGCTCGAGCCGCTCGCCGTGCTCGAGGTGGTTCACCAGGGCGTTGCCCAAGAGCTCCTCGCCGATGCGCCGCAGCTGCTCTCCCGAGAGCCGGCGCTCGAAGTAGAAGACCTCCTGCGAAAACACGTGCTGGTGGGACAGGCCATCGTCCGCGCCGGCCCGGTCAAAGCCTGCGAAGGCAGGC
>JACRCT010001181.1 GCA_016218885.1 Deltaproteobacteria bacterium
GGTCTCCGAAGACGATGGCGCGCGTCGGGCAGACCTGCGCACAGGCCGAGTGCACGGAGCCAGGGGGAATGTCACGGCCCTCGATCCGCGCCTGGATTCGAGCCCGCTCGATGCGCTGGATGCAGTAGGTGCACTTCTCCATCACCCCGCGCGAGCGCACGGTGACGTCGGGCGTGAACACCATGCGCTGCACCGGGCTCTCGCGATGGGTGTACGCCAGGAAGTTGAAGCGGCGGACCTTGTAGGGGCAGTTGTTCGAGCAGTACCGCGTGCCGATGCAGCGGTTGTAGACCATCTGGTTGAGGCCCTCCTCGCTGTGGACGGTGGCGTTGACCGGGCAGACGTACTCGCAGGGCGCGTACTCGCAGTGCACGCACGCCATGGGCTGGTTGAGGGTCTCCGTCGGCTCGTCGATGGGACCCCGGAAGTAGCGGTCCACGCGCAGCCACAGCATCTCGCGCCCCATTCCCACCCCCTTCTGGCCGACCGTGGGGACGTTGTTCTCCGCCTGGCAGGCGATGACGCAGGCTGAGCAGCCGGTGCAGCGACTCAGGTCGATGGCCATCGCCCACTGGTGCCCCCGCTGAACCGCGAAGGGGTCGTAGAGCTTGGGCAGCGGCCCGCGCTGCTGCGCGACTTGCTTGGGCGAGGCGCCGCCGCGCAACTCGTCCAGAGTGGCCGATAGCGCGACCGGACGGCCGTGCATCTCGTAGTGCAGCTGGGTCGTCACCAACGAGTGCTCGCGCCCGGTCTTCTCCACTGCCAGCCCGGTGGCGAACCAGGGAGCGTCGGAGAAGCGCACGGAGTAGGCGTTGAAGCCGAAGCCGCGCGCGGTGAACTCCTCCGCTCCCTCCCAGCCCCAGCCGAGCTCGAGGGTGAACACGTCGTCGGCCTGGCCGGGCAAGACCAGCACCGGGCCCTCGACGCTGCGGCCGCGCAGCTTGAAGCGCACGACGTCGCCCGAGCGCAGCTCCAGCCGGCGCGCGGTGGAGGGGCTCACCAGCGCGGCGTTGTCCCAGGTCAGCTTGGTCATCGGCTCGGGAAGCTCGAGCAGCCAGGGCACGTTGAGGAAGCGTCCGTCGTACATCCGGCGGCTGGGGATGAGGTGCAGCTCCAGCCCCGGCGCCGAAGGAGGAGAAGAGCGCAGCAGCGGCCCGAGGAGGCCGGAAAGCCGCTCCCACGGGACTTCGGGCGTCGTTACCGGCGCGGTCGAGCTCCCGGAGATCATGCCTTGGGACATCCAGCGCTTCCAGTCCAGCTCTCCAACCCGGCCAGGAGGGCGCCGCTGCCAGGATCCGCGCAGCAGCTCGAAGCCGGCCGGCACCTGGGGCCCCAGCCCCGCGAACAGCGCGAGGATCTCCGGAAGGCCAGCTCCATTGAAGAGCGGCGCGATGAGCGGCTGGACGGTCGATACCGTCCCGTCGAACGCACGCGCGTCGCTCCAGGCCTCGAAGGCGTGTGCGGCGGGAAGGAACCAGCGAGCGGCCCGGGCCGTCTCGTCCCAGTAGAGCGAGCGATAGATGCTGTGGGCGACCTTGGAGAACGCGTCTCCCAGCGCGGCGTCGGCGGGCGCTGAGTAGACGGGGTTGAAGGCGTCGACGAGGAGGGTGTCCACCCTTCCGGCCCGCATCTCCTCGAGCAGCTCGGTCGGGATCCCCGGCCCTGCCGGCCCCAGGAGCACAGGCTCGGAGAAAGCGACGGTTCGGCCCAGGTTGCCCAGCGCGGCGTTCATCACGAGAGCCAGCGCGTGGACCGCCGCCGGCTGGCCATCGCCGACGACGATCAATGACCGCCCGGGGGAAGCACGGGCAAGATCGCGGGCGATCGTCGCTGACCAGCGCTCGAGGGGTTCGCTCTTCCCGCGCCTCGCGGCCAGCTCCCGCAGCACGGTCAGCCGCGGCGCAGCGGCCGGCTCGCCCGCGAGGTGATGCAACAAGCTCAGAGCGAAGCTCTCGACCTCGGTGGGGCGCACGCGGAGCCGGTGATCGGCAAGCGTGCCGGTGGGAGTGAGGGTGGGCTCGATGCAGTAGAGCCGGTTCATCCCCCCCTTCCCTTGCGGTACACGACGATCGGCGAGCTCTCGCGCGTAGCGGAGGCTGAAGGGCCCGCGGTTCGCGAAGTCGGAGTCCAGGGCGACGAGGACATCGGCCTGGGTCAGGTCGTATCGGGCGGCCAGCGACCGGCCGAAGAGCAGGCGAGCCGCAGCCACCTCACCGTCGCCCTCGGCCGGGCTGAAGAAGTGGAAGCGCGCACTGGGGTAGCGACTCAGGATGCGCTCGCGCAGGTCGGCCAGGAGCGGTGACGAGGTCGCCTCGAGTAGGAAGCGCAGGCCCGCTCCGCCGCTCGCCTGGAGCTGCTCCCCGCGGCTCGCCAACCAAGTGACGAACTCCTGCCACGAGCTGGGTGCACCCGCGCGTCGCACCTCCTTGGCCCGTTGCGCGTCATAGAGCTGCTGGGCGAGCGCCTGGTGGACGACGCCAGTGGCCCCCAGGCTCGCTGGGTGCTCGGGGTTGCCCTCCACCTTGACCGGCCGACCCTCCCAGCACTGCACCAGCAGGCCGGTGGCGTAGCCTCCCAGAACCGAGGAGGTCGCGAAGTGCAGGGGCGTTCCCGGCGTCACCTCCGTGGGCTGCCGGGTATAGGGAAGCAGCGGCCCGGTCGGCTGGCGGCTGCAGGCGCCCAGGCTCACGCTCGCGCTGGCCACCCCCAGCAGCTGCAAGAAGCCACGGCGCGAGATCGCATCCGACTCGCTCGTCGAGGGCTCGGGCAGAGCGTGCGCGCTGCCCTCGCGCTCGTCGGCGCTGCGCCAGAGCTCGACCTGGGTTCCAGGCTGGCAAGCCTGGGGTGGAGCAGGTTTCAGCGGTGGCATGTGTAGCAGTCCGTGAGGTTGCGCACGCCGTAGCGCTCGGCCAGCTCGCGCCGAAGCACGTCGACGTTTGGCGGGGGAGACCAGCTCATGGAGGCGATGGTCTCCGGCGGGCGGAGCTGAGGGACGGGATCTCGGTGACAGGCCAGACACCATTCCATCGCCAGGGTCGCGACCTGCTCCACGACCGGCATCTGGTCGACCCTGCCGTGACAGCTGATGCACCCGATACCTTTGCCCACGTGGATCGCGTGATTGAAGTAGACGAAGTCCGGCACCTGGTGGACCCGCTGCCAACGGATGGGCCCGCCCTCGAAGTAGCTGCGACGCACCGGCTCGAGCAGTGGGCTGGTGTTCCAGATCTGCGAGTGGCAGCCCATGCAGGTCTCCGTGGAGGGGATCCCCGCGCTGGGCGAGACCGTCACCGAGTCATGGCAGTAGCGGCAATCGATGCCGTCATCGGCGGCGTGGTGGCGGTGGTCGAGCTGCACGGGCTGCAGGACCTGGAAGCCTTGATTGGTGAAGAAGGGGCTGCGCGCATAGAGCAACAAGCCAGTGACCAGCGCGACCGGCGCCAGCAGCACCGCCACGAAGACCACCCGCATGATGGTGTTCGCGCGTGGCTTGAAGACGCCCATGAGTCCTCCCGCCGGGCGCTACCGGTCCCGCGGGCAAGAAGAGCGCCCAAATCAGCTCATGCCGAGACCGCTGGCTATTGCGAAGGCGGTCTGCACCTCATCGCTGTCGCGTCCGCGACAAGGCTCCCGGCGTTCGGGACCAGACGCGCCGCGTCGGCCGCGCGGCCATTGGCCCTTTCCCCCCATGGGCCCACGGGTACAGGGCCGACGGGTACGGGACCTACCGGACCCACGGGACACAGGGCCTACAGGGCCTCCCGGATCTCACGGTCGAGCTCGGTGATGGACATGAACCGCCGCTCCACCACCTGCGCCGCCCGCTGCCGCTTCATCTCCTGGAGCGCCTCGATGTACTCGGAGTACCCGCGCTTCTCCACCAAGATGTACGCGGCCAGCGCCGAGAGCGCGTAGGAGGCCTCCACGCCTTCCGCCATCTGGGCGAAGGACGCACCGAGCTGGTCGATCGACGGCAGCCGCCCCTGCTTCTTGAGCGCGGAGAGAAGGGCTCGCGAGCCCTCGTCGATCCTGCCCCTGAGCCCCACGGCGGACAGCCGCATGTTCTCGGCGAGGCCCTCGTTCATCCAGATCGGCGCGCCACCGTGCCCGGCCAGGTCGGTGACCACCGCGTGAGTGAACTCGTGGACCATGACCTGCGCGAAGCGCTCGTCGATCTGGCTGCCACCGTTGATGACGATCTGCCTGCCGTCCCAGTAGCCGGCGGCGCGGGCCAGCGGGGTTCCAGCGTGCTTGGCCAGGAACTCCTCGCGGGTCATCAGCACGACCTGGGTGCGGCCCGGCCGCTTGTGGCCAAGCTTGTCGGCGACGAAGTCGTAGGTCCTCTCCAGCAGCTTCTCGACCTTGCTCTCGAAGGCGAACATGTCGCCCGACCTGCGGCTGCCGGTGGAGTAGCTGAAGACGAAGTTGGCCAACTCCTGGCGGCGCACGCCGTCGGGCGCCAGCCGCCGCTTCTCGGCCGACTCCGCCTCGTCGGCGACGACCTGCTTGAGCCAGTCGCGAGTGGCGTTGCGCGCCGCGTCGGCGACCTTGGTCTTGATCTCGGCCTCGGTCCTCCTGAGGTCCTCTACCGCGCGCGACTTGTCCTCGTGGGCCCGGCGGGCTTTTTCGAGCAGCGGCTCGACGTTCTTGGCCCCTGCCTTCTGCGCCCGCTCGTATGCGTCCACGGCGACCGCGAAGTCGTCCTCGCGCACCGCCAGCTCGGCGCGGGCCATCCGGGCCGGGACGTAGTCGGCCTTCAGAGCGAGCGCCTCATCGAGATGTCCGGCGGCAGCGCCAGGCTGGTCGAGGTTGAGCTCGAAATGCGCCAGCAATGTGAAGGCCTCTGGCGTGCGATCGAGCTGGGAGGCCTTGTCCGCGAGCCCGAGGGCGATCATCGGGTCCTTGCGCGCCTGCTCGGCGGCCTTGACCAGCAAGCGAGCAAGCCGCCTGCGGTCCTTCTCGGAGTAGTCGCCGGCCTTGACCGCGCCAAACTGCAGGAAGAGGGTCTCGGCGTCCTTCTGGGCAACCAGGACCTCTGCTCGGGTGACGGGCGGAGAGGCGGCAAGCGAGAGGGCGATGAGGGCGGCGGACAGCATGGCTCCTCCGGGCGTGCGAGCCGATGCTACCTCAGCGGTCCACCTCGTGCGGTCGGGAGCGGGCCAGGGTATCCTCCGTCGTCGTCGATCAGCCGGGGGACGCGAGACTCCATGTCGCTCCAAGGACTGCTTCAAAGGCGCTGCGTGCTGGTCACGGGGAAGGGCGGCGCGGGAAAGAGCAGCGTTGCCGCCGGGCTGGCGGTATGGGCAGCGCGGCGCGGCCGCCGGGTGTTGTTGACCGAGGTCGGTGACGAGACCACCGGCCACTCGCCTCTGGCCCGGCTCTTCGGTCGAGAGGTGCTGCCCGAGGGCCCCGAGCAGCTCGGGCCGCCGGGCCTGCGCGGGCTCACCTTGCTACCACGCACCGGTCAAGAGCTGTTCGTCGGCACGGTCCTGCACACCACCACCTTGGCGCGCGCCGCGTTGAGCTCGGAGGCCATCCGCAAGCTCCTCAACGCCGGTCCCTCGTTTCGAGAGATGGGCGTCTTCTATCACCTGCTCACCCTGCTGCGAGCGCAGCGCCCCGACGGCACGCCTGAGCACGAGCTGGTCCTCATCGACATGCCCGCCACCGGGCACACGCTCTCGCTCACCGGCCTGCCGAACCTCCTCCTGAAGCTGGTGCCACGCGGGCCCATCGCCCAGGCGCTGCGCGAAGGCCAGTCCTACCTGAACGATCCCGCCAAGGGTGAAGCCTGGGTCGTGACCCTGCCGGAGACGTTGCCCATCAGCGAGTGCCTGGAGCTGCTGGAGGGTCTGGCGCGCACCCGCATGCCAGTGGGCGGAGTCATCGTGAACCGCCTGAAGCCCGACCCCTTCACGGCCGGGGAGCGCGCAGCACTGCGCCCGCTCGTCGAGCGTGTGGCGGTCTTCGGAGCCGAGGAGCTCCTGCGCCACGAGCTGCGCGGACGGGAGCTGCAGCGGCTGACCTCTGCGACCTCCCTGCCCGTCCTGGGGCTCCCCGAGTGTGCTCTTGATTGCCTTCGGCTCCATTCTCTGTGCGAGGCGCTGGAGCGCGGTGCCTCGCTAGCGGAGGCCGCGCGCTGCGGCTGTGCCCCGAACGCCTTGCCCATCGACGCCCCTCTCGCGGCGCTGGCCGACCGACAGCGGACCTCGGCGATATGAGCGCGCCCACCGAGCCATCGACGGACCTCGCCGCGCTGCTGCGGCGCAAGCGCATCATCGTCTGCTGCGGCGCGGGCGGAGTGGGCAAGACGACCTCCGCCGCCGCCCTCGCCTTGGCGGCGGCGCGCATGGGCCGAAAGGTGCTGGTGCTCACCATCGATCCCTCGCGGCGGCTGGCCGAGACGCTGGGGGTCTCGCAGAACCCGCTGACCCCGGTGCCCCTGCCCGAGGACCGGGCGCGGGCGGCAGGGATCGAGAAGCCTGGGGCGCTCGACGCGTGGCTGCTCGCGCCCAAGCTCGTGGCCGACGACGCGGTGCGCCGCATCGTGCAGTCGCCCGAGGAAGCCGAGAGGCTCATCTCCAACCGCATCTACCAGCAGGTCAGCGCCATGGTCGCGGGGATGCACGAGTACACCGCGATGGAGGCGCTGCACCGACTGATGGAGGGCGGCAGCTACGATCTGGTGGTGCTGGACACGCCCCCCTCGCGCAACGCCTTGGACTTCCTCGAGGCGCCCGGCCGGCTGGCGCGAGTGCTGGACGCGAAGGTCTTTCGGGTCTTCCTGCCCAGGAGCGGGGGGCTCTTCGCCCGCGCGGCCTCACGGATGGTCGAGCGCGCCCTGAGCGCGGTCTTCGGGGTCGAGTTCGCCAGCGAGCTCACGGCGTTCCTGGGCGCCTTCTCCCAGCTCTTCGGGATGCTGAACATCGACGTCTCCCGGATGCGCACCATCCTCGGCGGCGAGGATGCGGCCTTCCTGCTGGTGTGCTCCCCTGCTCCGGCGGCCGTGGAGGAGGCATTCTTCTTCCGCGACAAGACCCGCGAGCTGGGGCTGCCGTTGCGGGGCTTCATCCTCAACCGCGCGCACCTCGCCGGCGAGCGGGTGTTCCCCTCCGAGGAGCTGCTGCCCGACCCCCAGCATCCCGAGGCGCGCACGGGTCTTGCCAA
>JACRCT010001192.1 GCA_016218885.1 Deltaproteobacteria bacterium
GCAAATCGACGCTGTTGCAGATCGCGGCAGGCCTGCGCGCCGCCGACACCGGGCTCCTCGAGAAGCGGCGCGACTCGGTCTTCGCCTACCTGCCCCAGGGGCCTCGCTTCCCTTCCGAGGCCACCCTCGCCGACACCCTCTTCGCGCCCGGAGGCCGGCTCGCCGAGGCCATCGCCGAGCACCACTCGCTCGCCTCCTCGCTGGAGACCGCGGCGGCGGAGCAGCACGACTCGCTGCTGCGGCGCCTGGAGGAGGCCGCGCTGCGCATCGAGCGCTTGGGCGGCTGGGACACCGGGCACCATGCCAAGGCGATGCTCGACCGCCTGGGCATCGCCGAGCGCGATTGGAGCCGCCCGCTCGGCCAGCTCTCCGGCGGCACGCAGAAGCGCGCGGCCATCGCCCAGGTCCTCCTGCAGCGCCCCGACCTGCTGCTGCTCGACGAGCCGACCAACCACCTCGACGTCGAGAGCATCGAGTGGCTCGAGGGCGAGCTCGACGCCTTCGCTGGCGCCATCCTCCTCGTCACCCACGACCGGTACTTCCTCGACCGGTTGGCCGAGCGAATGGTCGAGCTCGAGCACGGCAAGCTGGTGAGCTATCCCGGCAACTTCTCCGACTACCTGGAGCAGAAGTGGGTCCGCGAGGAGGAGGCAGCCCGCAAGGAGCACAAGCGGCAGCGCCTCATCGTCCAGGAGCTCGCCTGGCTGCGCCGCGGCCCGGAGGCCCGCCGCACCAAGCGCAAGTCGCGCGTGGACGCCGCCCGCAAGCTCATCGCCGAGAAGGCGCCCGAGGTCCTGCACGCCGCGGACATCAAGCTCGCTCCCCCCATCCGCTCCGGCCACACGCTCCTCGAGCTCAAGGGGGTGTCCAAGGGCTTCGGGGAGCGCCAGCTCATCGAGGACCTCTCCCTCATCCTCCTGCGCGGCGAGCGCCTGGGGGTCATCGGCCCCAACGGGATCGGCAAGACCACCCTGGTGCGGATGCTCCTGGGCGACGAGCCCTGCGGCGCGGGCGAGATCGTGCGGGCCAAGCACCTGCGCATCGCCTACTTCGACCAGACCCGCGCGCACCTGGACCCCAACCAGACCGTGTACGAGGCGGCTGGCAACCAGCAATTCGTGGACATCGGCGGGCGGCGAATCGAGCTCAAGGACTACCTGGCCGATCTGCTCTTCCCGGTGCCGATGCAGAAGCTCAAGGTCGGGGCGCTCTCCGGCGGCGAGAAGAACCGCCTGCTGCTCGCGCGGCTGCTGCTCGAGGGCGCCAACCTCCTGATCCTCGACGAGCCGACCAACGACCTCGACATCGTCACGCTCCAGGTCCTCGAAGACCTGCTGCTGGACTTCGACGGCTCGCTGATCCTGGTCACGCACGACCGCTACTTCCTGGACAAGATCGCGACGTCCCTGTTGGTCTTCGAGGGCGACCGCAAAGTCACTCGCTATCCCGGCAACCACGAGACCTATCTGCGCCTGCGTCCGCCTCCGGCCGCCCGGCGCGAGATGGCGGCGGCGAGCGCTGCGGCGACCAAGCCCGCCGCCAAGGCCAAGCCCCCACGGGAGCGCAAGGGGCTCACCTACGCCGAGAGCACGCGGCTGGTGGCCATCGAGCCGGAGATCGAGGCGGCCGAGGCGCGCAAGGTCGAGCTCGAGCAGGCCCTCTCCGACCCCGAGCTGTACCGGACACGGGCCGCCGAGGTCGCCGCGCTCAGGTCGCAGCTCGAGGAGGCCGCCCAGCGCGTAGAGGCGCTCTGGGCCGAGTGGCAGGAGCTCGACACCCGGCGATGAGTCGCCGGCGGCCCCTGCCCCTCCGGGTCACTTTCCGATCCGGCCCAGCAAGCGCGAGATCCTCAACGCCTTGGCGAGGAACTCCTTCCTCTCGGCGAATCGAATCACCTTGCGCTGCTCCTGGCTCTCCTGGACGACGAGCAGGCACATCGACTCGAGCAGCTCGAAGGTCTCGCGCACTCGGGCCTCGTCGACGAACAAGGCCTTGGCGAGCCCGCGAACGGTGTCCTCGAGCGACAGCTCCTCCAGGCCCTGCGAGGCAAGGAGATTGAGCATCTCGCAGGTGCTCAAGAAGAGGTCCCTGGGAGCCAAGAGCTTCTCGGTGGTCTTGCGCAGCCGCTCCGAGAAGGCGGCCAGGAGCGTCGCCACCAGGGGCGAGGCCTGGGAGACACAGTCGCGGAACAGCTGCTTGTCCAGGACCACCACCGTGGAATCGACGAGGGCGACACAGGTCGCGGTCCGGTGCGGGTCTTTGAGGAGCAGGGCCATCTCACCGAAGACCTCTCCGGGCCCGACCGTGTCCAAGACCAGCTTGCTCTCGCCACACCGGATGGAGATCTCGACTTCCCCTTCCTTGAGGACGTAGGCCTCCGTGGCCATCGTTCCCGCCTCGAACAGCACCTCGTTCGCGCCGTATCGCCTGAGGTGTGAATCGGCAACTCCGCGACTGGATGGATGGATCATGGCGGTTCGTGGCTCCGTGGCTCCTGCGGCTTCTCGCCAGCTCCCCCCTCTGCCTCAGCCCACGGTCCGGGGCGCCGCGGGGAGAGCTCCGGGCACGTTTCGGAACAGGGCCCGCGCCGCCTCGACGATCCGTGCAGCGCTCGCGGGCCGGGGGATCCACGCGACCGGCTTCAGATCGCTGGGGCGCCCCATCATCGCGTCAGGTCCGCTGACGTTCACCAGGATGAGCGGCTGGCCCCGCCCCGCAGCGATGGCCCGGCCCAGACCGCCCACGTCGGCGACGACCAGATCGCAGGTCTGGCCCTCCTGGAGATCGGCGAAAGACATGAACCCATGAAGCCCGAGCAGCTCGGCGGTCACGTCGGCCAGGAAGTCGTCGGACAGGCACAGCAGCACCGAAGCCCCGCCGGCCACCGAGGCCTCCACCAGGGGGCGTTGGCGCCCACATGCCGCTCGCAGCCTCTCCACCAGGGACGCGCTCTCGACCACCAGCTCCTTGAGGCGCCGCGAGTCCTCGGTCGTCAGCTCCAGGAAGGCGATGCCCATCGCCCTGTCGTTCGACCACATCACCTCGCCGTCCACCAGCAGCGGTTGGCTCCACCCTGGCACCACCAGCCGCAGGTGGAGCCGGGTCCCAGGAGGCAATGGGCGGGTGGTCCGGATGGCGATGCCACCGGAGCTGATGTTGAGGGTCTGGGAACGACCGGCATCGGTTCGGGTATGGAAGCGGACCTCCAATGCCACCGGCGCGCGGGGAAGGCGGGACGGTTGCTCGGCCTGCTCGGCCTCGGCGAGCGCCGTGGCCCCCAGCACCACCTCGCGCAGCGTGTCGAGTCGACGGGCCTGCGCCTCATCCAAGGGACGCCTGCGCTGGGCAGCCTCGAGCTCGCGGTACTCGGCGATCAGCTCTTCGAGTCGCGTGTCGCGATCTCCCATGTACGCCTCCTGGCGGTCTGATGGCTGCAATTCGGGCTCCAGATCCCATCGGGGACATTATCGCGAAGACATGGGTGAGACAGCAGCTACGGGGTCGCCGGCGACCCTGCCACTCCCATTGACAAGGGCTTTCATCCAGACCTTGGTCCAGGTCGCGGGGCGCCGGGTTGCCGCTATCATCGGCGCATGCGCTCCACCTCGACGCTCTCCCTCCCCGTCGCCCTGCTGGCTGGTGCATTGGCCTCGCTGCCAGCCGCCGGCCGCGCCTCCGCAGCCCCCGCCGCGGCCTCTCGCCTCGAGGCCGCGCTCCTGGAGGACGCCGCCGACCGCCGGCTCGAGCGCTTCGACCTGCTCGACGCCGCGCTGATCGTCAGCGGCGCGCACGATCAGTCTGCGCTCGATTCTTCCCGCGCGGCTCTGCGCGCGGTCCGCGACCCGGGCCTGCGC
>JACRCT010001155.1 GCA_016218885.1 Deltaproteobacteria bacterium
CGCGATGGAGGCCCAACTCCGGTTTGCAATCCGTGAGGGTGGCCGGACGGTCGGGTCGGGTGTGGTCTCCGAGATCCTCGAGTAAAGGATCTGCGGATCTTCGAGGTCGCCGGATGGCCGGCGACCTCGGGATCCGAATCTCAAGCCGGCGGTCTCCGCCGGCCTCCAGTTGCAGAAGCGGGTGAACTCCCGGAAGTCCGGGGACGCACCCGGCATCGAGGCGATTGATGGCAACCCAGAAGATCCGGATTCGGCTGAAGGCCTACGACCACAAGCTGCTCGACCAGTCGGCCGGCGAGATCGTGGAGACCGCCAAGCGCACAGGCGCTAAGGTGGCGGGCCCCATCCCCCTGCCCACGCGCATCAACAAATTCACGGTGCTGCGCAGCCCTCACGGCGACAAGAAGAGCCGCGAGCAGTTCGAGATCCGCACGCACAAGCGCCTCCTCGACATCCTCGAGCCGACCCAGCAGACGCTGGACGCGCTGATGAAGCTCGATCTGTCGGCGGGCGTGGACGTCGAGATCAAGTCGTAGGGCGTGCGGCCCACAAGCAAGAGGCGGCCATGGCAAAGTTCGACGTCGTCAACACAGAATTGAAGAAGGTCTCGGAGATCGAGCTCTCCGACGCGGTCTTCGCCGCGGAACCCAACGAGCACCTGATCTACGAGGTCGCCAAGTTCCAGGCGATCAACCGGCGAGCGGGTACCGTTGCGGTCAAGAACACCTCGCTGGTCTCCGGCGGCGGCAAGAAGCCCTGGAAGCAGAAGCACACCGGGCGCGCGCGCCAGGGTTCGATCCGTGCTTCCCACTGGGTGGGAGGTGGCAAGGCGATGGGCCCCAAGCCCCGCGACTACACCTACCGTCCCCCCCGCGAAGTTCGCCGCGGCGCGCTGCGCGTGGCGCTCTCTCTGCGAGCGCGGGAGCAGAAGCTGCTCATCGTCGACAAGATCGAGATTCGCGCGCTGGAGGACAAGGGTCGCAAGCGCCTGTCCAACTCCGCGACCAAGGTGCTCACCGCCGGCCTGAAGCTGCAGAACGCGCTGGTGGTCGACGCCAAGGACAACGTCAACCTGCACCGCGGCGTGCGCAACCTGTCGCGCTTCGACGTGCTCGCCCCCGAGGGCCTCAACCTCGAGAGCCTGCTCAAGCACGACACGGTCGTGCTGACCGCCGACGCCGCCAAGAAGCTGGAAGGAGCGCTGGCCCCATGAACCTCACCGACGTCATCAAGGGCCCCATCGTCACCGAGAAGCTCGACCAGGCTCGCGAGGACAACCACCAATATGCATTCCTGGTGGATCGCGAGGCCAACAAGTCGCTGATCGCCGACGCGGTCGAGAAGCTCTTCAAGGTCAACGTGGTTGCGGTCCGTACGAGCATCCACCGCGGCAAGGTCAAGCGCATCGGTCGCTCCATCGGCCAGCGCCCCAACTGGAAGCGGGCAGTGGTCACCCTCAAGGAGGGGCAGACCATCGACCTGTTCGAGACTGCCTAGGGTCCCTAAACAGGCCCCGCAAGGAAGACCGCCATGCCTCTCAAGCAATACAAGCCGACGAGCGCTGGACGCCGCCTAGCGAGCGTTCATGACTACGGCGAGATTACCCGCTCGAAGCCCGAGAAGAAGCTCACCGAATCGACGCGCAAGCGCGGTGGACGCAACAACCACGGCCACATCACCACTCGCCACATCGGCGGTGGCCACAAGCGCCGCTTCCGCGTGATCGACTGGAGGCGCGAGAAGGACGGCGTGCCCGCCAAGGTCGCGCACATCGAGTACGACCCCAACCGCTCGGCTCGCCTCGCCCTGCTGCACTATGCCGACGGAGACAAGCGCTACATCCTGGCGCCGGTCGGCGTCAACGTGGGCGACACGCTCGTCTCCGGCGAGAACGCGGACATCCGCCCGGGGAACAGCTTGCCGGTGCAGAGCATCCCGCTGGGCACGGTCATCCACAATGTCGAGCTCAGGCCCGGCAGGGGAGCGCAGATCATTCGCTCCGCCGGGAGCTGGGGCCAGCTGATGGCCAAGGAAGGGCGCTACGCTCAGATTCGCATGCCCTCCGGCGAGGTCCGCTCCATCCTCCAGGAGTGCCGCGCCACCATCGGCCAGGTCGGCAATATCGAGCACGAGATCGTGCGGCTGGGCAAGGCCGGGCGCATGCGCTGGCTCGGAGTTCGGCCCACGGTGCGCGGTCTGGCGATGAACCCCGTCGATCATCCCCACGGAGGTGGTGAGGGTAAGAGCGGACAGGGCAATCCGCATCCGGTTTCTCCTTGGGGCAAGAAGACCAAGGGGCTCAAGACCCGCAAGAACAAGCGGACCGACAAGTACATCGTCACCGGGCGGCGGCGCGGCGTGCGCAGCCAGGCCCAGTAGCCTTTCGTGATTCGCCGTCGCGCTCCTGGTGGGCGCGGCGGCAGTAGCCAAGGAAACTTACATGGCGCGTTCGCTCAAGAAGGGGCCGTTCGTCGACAAGCACCTCACCAAAAAGGTTGAGGAGATGACCAAGACGAACGCCAAGAACCGGACGATCAAGACCTGGAGCCGCCGCTCGACGATCCTCCCGGAGTTCGTCGGCTTCACGTTCATGGTCCACAACGGCCGGAAGTTCATGGCGGTATTCGTGACCGAGAACATGGTCGGCCACAAGCTGGGGGAGTTTTCCCCGACCCGCACCTTCCACGGTCACTCTGGCGAGAAGAAGGTCAAGCTCGCTGCCGGCGCTCCCGCCGCCGCCCCCGGCGCCCCCGGCGCTTCGGCCACCCCCGCCGCCGCTCCGGCGCCCGCGGGCAAGTAAGTGAGGCAAGACATGCAGAGCCAAGCCCGACTCCGGTACCTGCGCATCGCTCCTCGCAAGGTGCGCTTGATCGCCGACCTTGTCCGCGGCAAGCCCGTGGGCCAGGCGCTGGCGATTCTCAAGTTCACCCCCAAGGCCGCGTCCAAGCCGATGGAGAAGCTGCTTCAGTCAGCCATCGCCAACGCCGAGGACGTCACCAAGGGCCAGGTGGACGTGGACAAGTTGTTTGTCCACACCATCCACGTCGACCAGGGGCCGTCCCTGCGCCGGTTCATCACCCGCGCCATGGGCCGTGCCACCCGCCTGAACAAGAAGACGAGCCACGTGACCGTGGTCCTCGCCGATCGCAAGTAAGGAGAGAAGCCTTGGGCCAGAAAGTCCACCCCGTCGGATTCCGTCTCGGTGTCATCAAGACCTGGGACTCCAAGTGGTACGAGGAGAAGAACTACGCGAAGTGGCTGCACGAGGACATCAAGATTCGCGAGTTCGTGAAGAAGAGCCTCGGCCACGCCGGCATCTCCAAGGTCGAGATCGAGCGCGCCGCCAACAAGATCAAGGTCAACGTGCACACCGCGCGCCCTGGAATCGTCATTGGCAAGCGCGGGGCCGGCATCGAAACGGTCAAGAAGGACCTCCAGAAGCTGACGCAGAACGAGGTCTTCTTGAACATCGTCGAGGTCCGCAAGGCCGAGACCGATGCGCAGCTGGTGGCCGAGAACATCGCCACCCAGCTCGAGCGCCGCATCGCCTTCCGCCGTGCGATGAAGAAGGCCGTTCAGACCTCGCTCAAGTTCGGCGCCAAGGGCATCCGCGTGGCCTGCTCGGGCCGTCTGGGCGGGGCCGAGATGGCTCGTTACGAGTGGTACCGCGAGGGCCGGGTGCCGCTGCACACGCTGCGCGCGGACATCGACTTCGGCTATGCCATCGGCCGCACCACCTACGGCACCATCGGGGTCAAGGTGTGGATTTTCCGTGGCGAGGTCCTGCCGCGGGGCAAGGGCGCGGCGCTGGCAGCTGCAACCTCGAGGGCCTAACGACTTCTTGAGGGGCGCCTGAAGACGCTGCCCCCCGGAGCACATCATGCTGCAACCCGCACGCACCAAGTATCGCAAGATGCAGAAGGGTCGGACCAAGGGTCAGGCGACCCGTGGCAACCGGCTCAACTTCGGCGACGTGGGCCTGATGGCCCTCGAGCCCGGCTGGCTCACCAGCCGCCAGATCGAGGCGTCCCGCGTAGCGCTGACCCGTCATGTCAAGCGCGGCGGCAAGCTGTGGATCCGCATCTTCCCGGACAAGCCGATCACCAAGAAGCCGGCCGAGACCCGCCAGGGAACCGGTAAGGGCTCGGTCGAGTATTACGTGGCGGTGGTCAAGCCCGGCCGCATCCTCTTCGAGCTACAGGGCGTCACGCCCGAGTTGGCCGCCGAGGCGCTGCGCCTGGCCCAGTTCAAGCTGCCCATCGCCACTCACATCGTGCACCGCCACGAGGAGGCGATCTGATGGCCACCGCCAAGGAGATGCGTCAGCTCAACCCGGAGGATCTGCAGAAGCGGGCCGTGGAGCTGAAGGAGGCGCTGTTCAACCAGCGCATCAAGCACCGTACCGGCTCGCTCGAGTCTTCGGCAGAGATCGGCAAGAACAAGCGTGAGCTCGCCCGGGTCCTCACCATCCTGGGTGAGAAGGCGCGCACCGCCAAGCCGGCCGAGAAGAAGGCTTAAGGAGGCGGGCGCCTCCGCTGAATGGATTGTCTGAATGGAGTCAATCATGGCTGACGAGGTCAAGGCGCAGAGCGAGAGCAAGGCCGAGCGCGGCCGCCCCAAAATGCGCGTCGGGGTGGTCACCAGCAACAAGATGACGAAGACCGTGGTCGTCAAGGTCCAGCGTCGCGTGCGCCACGCCCGCTACGGCAAGTACGTGACCAAGAACGTGCGCTACAAGGCCCACGCTGAAGACCACGACTACCCGAAGAAGCCCACCTTGTTCGAGGGCGACGTGGTGCGCATCGTCGAGACCCGTCCGGCCAGCAAGGACAAGCGTTGGCGCGTGGTCGAGACCGTTCGCAAGGCCGCGCAGATCTGACCACTCGAGAGGCTGCGGGCACGCCTAATGGTGCCCGCCGGCCAAGAGGTTTCCCATGATCCAGATGACCACCGTGCTCGACGTGGCCGACAACTCCGGGGCGAAGAAGGTCGCCTGCATCAAGGTTCTCGGCGGCTCGAAGCGCAAATATGCCTCGATCGGCGACGTGATCGTCGTCGCGGTCAAGGAGGCCATCCCCAACGCCAAGGTCAAGAAGGGCGACGTGGCCAAGGCAGTGGTGGTGCGCACGGCGAAGGAGATCGCCCGGCCCGACGGCAGCTACATCAAGTTCGACGGGAACGCTGCGGTCCTCATCAGCAAGGAACTCGAGCCCATCGGCACTCGCATCTTCGGGCCGGTTGCCCGCGAGCTGCGCGCCAAGAAGTTCATGAAGATCATCTCCCTCGCGCCCGAGGTCCTGTAGGCCGAGCTGGGAGCGAAGCGAGGACGCCATGCAAATCAAGAAGGGCGACACCGTCCAGGTGATGAAGGGCAAGGAAGCGGCCGCAGCACGCGGCAGCGAGAAGCGCCCCCGCGGCAAGGTGATCGAGATCCTCGATGCCAAGCAGCGCATCCGCGTCGAGGGTCTGCGCACGGTCACCAAGCATCTCAAGCGCGGCCGCAACCCGAAACATCCTGAGGGCGGACGTATCGAGCAGGTCGGAACCATCGCTCTGGCCAACGTGCAGCTGGTCTGCCCCAAGTGCGACAAGGTCACGCGAATCGGCGTGCGCAAGGTCGACCAGGGCGGCGACAAGGGCGAAAAGAACAAGCGATTCTGCCGCAAGTGCAACGAGCTCATCGACAAGTAAGGGCGCCTGAGCGCGCCCGCTGATCGGCGGGAGCCGACCCGGGGCCCGACCGAAGCAGGAGACTCTTATGGCTGACGAGAAGAAGGAAAAGGCCGAAAAGCAGCCCAAGCCCGAGAAGCAGCCCAAGCCTGAAGGCGAGAAGGTCGAGAAGAAGGCCAAGGCCGAAGGCAAGGGCGACAAGAAGGAGAAGGGCGGCGAGAAGAAGGGCAAGAAGGGCGAGCACGGCTGGGAGCTGGCGCCCGCGGGCAAGCCGGACCAGAAGAAGGGCCCGGCGCGGCTGCGGATGCGCTTCGAGAAGGAGCTTCTGCCTGCGCTGATGAAGGAGCTGGGGCTCAAGAACCGCATGCAGGTGCCGCGGGTGGTGAAGGTCGTGGTGAACATGGGCTTGGGCGAGGCCATCGGGAATCCGAAGATCCTCGACGGGTGCGTGCAGCAGCTGGCGGCCATCTCAGGTCAGAAGCCGGTCATTACCCGCTCCCGTAAGGCCATCAGCAACTTCAAGCTGCGCGCCGGCCAACAGATCGGCGCGATGGTCACCATGCGCAGCGACCGCGCCTGGGAGTTCATCGACCGTCTCGTGAACGTGGCGCTGCCGCGAGTGCGCGACTTCAAGGGTGTCTCGCCCAAGGCCTTCGACGGCCGCGGCAACTACACCCTCGGCCTGCGCGAGCAAATCATCTTCCCGGAAATCAACTACGACCAGGTCGAGAAGATCAAGGGCTTGAACGTGAGCATCGTGACCACCGCTCGCAACGACGAGCA
>JACRCT010001156.1 GCA_016218885.1 Deltaproteobacteria bacterium
GCCAGGCGAACCAGATCTGCTCCGGAGGCCAGTGCGTCTCCTCCTGCGTGAACCAGTGCACCGAGAGCGCGCGGCAGTGCTCGGGGACGGGGGTGCAGGTCTGCAGGAGGATGGCCTCGGGATGCACCGATTGGGACACGGCGAGCCCCTGCCAGGCCAACCAGATCTGCTCCGGAGGCCAGTGCGTCTCCACCTGCGTGAACCAGTGCACCGAGAGCGCGCGGCAGTGCTCGGGGACGGGGGTGCAGGTCTGCAAGAGGATGGCCTCGGGGTGCACCGACTGGGACACCGCCACGTCCTGTGGGCTCGGGGCGACGTGCTCGGCGGGCGCCTGCCTCCTCCCTCCCGACGCGGGGGCCCCAGACTCGGGCGGGTCGGGAGCTGACTCCGGAAGCTTTGCGGATGCGGGGCCGCGGACGGACGCCGGTGGCCAGACGGACGCCGGTGGCCAGACGGACGCCGGTGGCCAGACGGACGCCGGTGGCCAGACGGACGCCGGCTGCGTGCCCGAGCCCGCCGCCGCCTTCTGCGCCCGCCTGGGCAAGGAGTGCGGACCGTGGACCGGGGTGGACAACTGTGGCGGCTCGCGGGTGGTGAGCGATTGTGGGGCCTGCACCACCGGCCTGTGCGGGAGCCAGGGCGCCGGCGCCAACACCTGTCCGGCCGTCGTCGCCCTTCCCACCGGAGTGTGCACCCTCAATGGATTCTGCTCGGTCATGCCCAGCCCGGTGAACGCTCAGCTGCGAGCGGTCTACGCCCTGCCGGACGGCACTGCCTGGGCGGTGGGCGAACTGGGCACGGTCATCCACTGGGACGGCTCCTCCATCCGCGGCTGGGTCCTCCTGAACAGCAAGACCTTCGAGAGCGTCTGGGCGACGGGGCCGGACAACGTGTGGGTGGCGAGCCGGGGCGCGGTGCTCCAGTACGACGGAACGGTCTGGCGCGACCGCACTCCCCCGGTCCCTGCCGATTCCATCCGCGCGGTATGGGGCAAGAGCGCCGCCGAGGTCTACGTCGGAGGGAGGGTCAGCGCCGGAGGCATCCTGCAACGGTGGGACGGCTCAGCCTGGAGCGCGCTCTCGCCGGGGTTGTACGTCTCCGATCTGACCTCCTTGAACGGCGACCTCGTCCTCGTCGGGGACAACAACGGGTGGAACAGGACCTACGCCATCAATCGCTGGCCGGGACCCGAGCTGTTCTCCACCTCCGCCTCCATTGCGCACGCCATCGAAGGCAGCCCTGGCGAGCTGTGGGTCGCCACGGAGGCGTACTCCAGCTCCTCGTCCACCGACTACTACGGCTACCTGACGAAGATCGTGGGAGGCATTGCCGCGACTGCCCTCTCCGGTGACTGGGCCTTCGGACACCACGTGGCCCCACGGACAGCGAGCGACATCTGGTTCGTGCGCAGCACGGCCTCGAGTCGGCAGTTCGACGGGACCAGCTGGACCACGGCGATCATCGGCGGTCAGCCGGAGGTCGCCATCCGCGACAGCGCCGTCTCCAACGGTCGGGCGTTCCTGGCGGCAGACAGGGGGGAGCTCATCCGGCGCGACGATTCAGGGTGGACGAGGCTGGTTCCCCGCCCGGTGCCCCTGCCCAACCGGCCGGCGCTGAGGGTCTACGGCCTCTATCCCTTCTCGTCGGCCAAGACCGCCCTCATCCTGGAGGTCGGCTCCGGCAGCGGCACCGAGCAGGTCTTCGGGCTGTGGGACGGGTCGAGCTTGAGCAACGTCCGCTCCCTCAACAGCTCCTCGCAGTCTTCGGAGTCGCTGCACTTCTGCAGCGGCGACGGCCTGACCGGGTGGCTACTCTCGTCGACCAAGGGTACCGCCACCCACTTCGACGGGACGGCCTGGCAGACGCCGGTCGCCCTCCCCGTGAGCGCGAGCCTCACCAGCACGTCCGCCTCGGCCGCCAACGATATCTGGGCGGTCGGGCACGGCGTCACCTTCCACTACACCGGCTCCTGGAGCCTGGTCGCCAATCCGTTCTCGGGGACCAATACGCGCCTCTCCTTCGTCGTGGCGCAGTCTCCCACCCTGGCCTTCGCGCTCGCGGGAGAGACCACCCTGCTGCGTTGGAACGGCAGCTCGTGGGGCGTGGACGGCTCCGCACCCGTCGGCACCTATCGCGGGGTGTGGACGTCCCCCGGGGGCAGCGTGTGGGCGAGCGGAAGCTTCGGGGTGGAGCGCTTCGACGTCCCCACCAATCGCTGGGTGGACATGGGGTTCCCCGGCACGCCGGGAGTCCAGCTCGCTGGGACCAGCGACAGCCACGTCGTCGTGGGAACCACTGACGATCGTCTCCTCCAGTGGACGGGCAGCGGCTGGGTGGCAGAGCAGTTCCCCTCCAAGGTGCTCGCCACTAGCACCAACAGCGGGCCTTCACTGACCTCCGCCGGGGGAAAGCTCTGGCTCCGGGGTAGCGCCGGCGCGCTCGCGCGGTGAGCGCCATCCGCTTCTCCGCGCCTCGAGGCACGTCGCGGAGAAGGTCGCGTTCTCCTGGATGAGCCTGCGCAGCGAGACCTGGGCGTCCTGGGTGCGAGTCTTGGCCATGGGCCCCCCTTCGAGAGTGTGGCTGGGTCGTCTCGCGCACCCGCCGTCTGCTCCAACGCGCCGGCCTCGACCAGGCCGAGGCCGCCTTCGATCTGATGGACGCTCTTGCTCTGGCCGCGCAACGCGACGGCGCCTCTCGCCGAGCCCCTGCGACGAGCCACGCGACTTCCACCGCTCCCGGCTCTCTGCCTTCTTCCCCGAACCCGCGCCCAACCCTCGCCACTCGCCGCCTGGATCCCGGGCCTCTCCTTTGCGCCCTGTCTACGGTCCAGAAATCTCGACCACGGCCAGGTGACCGCGGCTCCCGGCCTGCACCTGCGGCCGCCTGGAGACAGCCTCGCGCGGAGATTCCCTAGCAGATCCCGTCCGTTGCGTCCGGCAGCCGAGTTGCATACTGACCGACCGGCGAACGGAGGGTACCGCAATGTCTCTGAGCAATCTGGCTGGCCTCGTCCCAAGCCTTCTCGTCCTCGGGGCGCTCGCTGCATGCGCTCCACGACAGCAACTGCCGATCACGCCGGACGCAGGGCCGGTGACGAGCGAGCTCGCGCCACGGCCGGTCGCTCCAGTTGCGCCGCCCCCGCCGGAGAGGCTCTCGGCATACCTGCACAGGTGCGAAGGCGAAGGCTGCCAGGTCGACATCGACTTCAGCCATCCGATGGCCGCTGCCGAGAACCTCGAAGCTGCGCCCCGTCCCGAGGTGCAGCTCGACCCGCCGCGCGCGGGTGAGTTCCATTGGGAGTCGCCGACTCGCCTGGTCTTCGTGCCCGAAGAGCCGCTCATGGTCGGCGAAGGGTTGCTCGTCTCCTTCGCCGAAGCGCGAGCGCTGGATTCCAAGGTCCTCGCGCTCGAGGGCTGGTCGCAGACCCTGACCGTCTCCGAGCGAATGATCGCCGGCAAGGTCGTCGCCTGGCCCCGCCTCGAGGGGCGCCCGCGGCTGGTGACCCCCCTCGCCGTCGGGAGCCAGCTCGGGCCAGCCGGGCTGCTCTTGGTATTCGACCAGCCCGTCGAGCCGTCCGCGCTCGCGAAGACCCTCAAGGCAGCCAACGCCGCCGGCAAGCCGATCAGATTCCGGCTGGAGCGCCCTGAGACGGTGGAGCCTCTGTTCTACGGGCCTCTCGACTTGTCCCTGGTCGTCCGGCTGGTCCCTGCGAAGCTGCCGGCCGATCAGGAGGAGATCACCCTCACGATCCCTTCCTGGGAGCCGGGAGCCGCCAAGTTCACGCCGACGACCGAGACCCAGACGTTCGTCGTCGTCCGCTCCCTCTCCTTGAACGCTGACGGATTCGCCGGCGCCAGCGGCGAGCGCGTCCCCCTCCATGGCACCTACCGCCTCACCGCCAGCAACCCTCTCTGGCTCGAGAACGCGCAGTCGTCGGTCGCGGTCACGCCTGAGCCGCTCTGGAAAGCAGTGAGCGTGACGGGCACCGAGATCAGCGTGGGGCTCAAGCTGAGCCCCGGGACGAAGTACCGGCTCTCGGTCGCCGGGCTGACCGATCTCTTCGGCAACCAGGCCTCGCCCCACCGAGCGACCTTCGTCACCGAGGACCTCCCTCCCAAGCTGGCAGCCCCGACCGCCCCGGTCATGGTCGAGCTCGGCGCACCGCGGCTGCCGATCCGCACCCTCAACACCGGGCCGATCCACGTCGAGGTCTACCCTGTCCAGACCACCGGCGACCTCGTCCGCACCCTCGAGGGGTCCGAGGGGGTCCCCGACTGCGCTGGGCAGGTTCTCGGCAAGCCTTTCAGGTCCGCCGCGGGCTCGAAGCTCAACGAGGAGGGCGCGCAAGACGTCTCGCTCAAGGGCTTCCGCGGGCTCCTGTGCGTCAAGCTCTCGGCGGCAGGCATCGGCAGCCAAGCGGCGCCGTTGCAGACCTCGGCGCTGGTCCAGCTGTCCGACCTCTCGGCCACGGTCAAGCTCTCTGCCGGCAAGCTCATGGTGTGGGGGACCCGGCTCAGCGATGCCTCGTCGCTCCCCGGGGCTGCGCTCGAGGTCTACGGCAAGGACAGCGCCCCCCTGGCGAAAGCCAAGACCGGGGAGGACGGCGTGGCCCTCATCGACCTGGCCGGGCGCTGGTCTGCCGGTGAGCCGCTCTACCTCTCGGTCCGCCACAAGGGGGACCACGCGCTGGTGCCGGCGACCCAAGGGTCGCTCTCCAACGCCTGGCAGTTCGGGCTGCCGGCGGCGAACGAGGATGGGTCAGCGCCTCTACCGGCGGCGCTCTTCACCGACCGCGGCGCCTACCGGCCCGGTGAGACCGTGCATCTCAAGGCCATCATCGCCGGCGAAGGCAAGGCGCGGCTGCAGGTCTCGGACTCGCGGGGCCAGACGGTGCTCGACCGCGCCCTGCCGCTCGATCCGATGGGCGGCGCGGACGCCGACCTCGCCCTCGGCGAGAAGGCGGCGGTCGGCGAGTACACCGCCAGGCTCACCCGGGGCGAGCGCTCCACCGCCCGGCACTTCCGCGTCGAGGAGTACCGCGTCCCGACCTTCGAGGTGAAGGTCGCCCCCGCAGGGGCCTGGAGCAACGGTGCCCCCGCCCGCGCCTCGATCCAGGCAAGCTACCTGCACGGCACCGCGCTCGCCGGCCGCGAGGTGAGGTGGAGCGTCGAGCGCGAAGCAGTGCCCTTCCAGCCCGCGCAGTACCCGGGCTTCCAGTTCGTCTCCGGAACGAGGCCCCGGCCCGGACAGGTCGACGGCGCGGTCGGCAAGCTCAACGGCGAAGGCCGCGTCGAGGTCGTCTTCACGCCTTCTGGGGACCCTGCCGGCTGGCCAATGCGTCACGTGGTGGAGGCCAGTGTGGAGGACCTCGATCGACAGGCCTACGCCGGCCGGGCAGCCCAGATCCTGCACCCCGCGAGCTTCTACGTCGGCCTTCGCCCACCCGCGGTGACCATCCTCGCAGCGGGCGCCACGCTCGAAGCTCCGGTCGTGGCCGTCGACCCTCAGGGCGCGGCCCGGACCGGCGTCCCGATCGAGGTCAGGCTCTCGCGCATCGATTTTCACAACACCGCGCGCCTGGGGTCGCGCTCGGTCGACCTCTCCAGCGAGCCGGTGAGCAGCGATGTCGCCGGAGCCGGCTGCAGGGTCATCAGCGCCGCCCAGCCGGTCACCTGCCGCCTCACGTTGCCCCACGCGGGCCACTTCCGGGTTCGGGCCTCGGCTCAGGACGCGGGCGTGCCGGTCGGCGCCGCCTTCGAGGTGACCGTGGCCGGAGGCAACGCGGTGGCCTGGCCGCGCTTCACTCGGGAGCGGATCACGGTGGTGGCCGACAAGCCGAGCTACCGGGTCGGCGAGGTGGCCAAGCTGGTGGTGCAGACCCCCTTCGAGCGCGCCCAGGGGCTGCTCACGGTGGAGCGCGAGGGCGTCCTCTCGCACCGCCGGTTCGAGATCGACGCCAACACCCCGGCGCTCGAGGTGCCGGTGACCGAGGCGATGGTCCCCAACGCCTTCGTCTCGGTGGCCCTGCTGCGCGGCCGGGTGCATCACGAGAAGGACGCCACCGGCTTCGAGACCGGAGCGCCGGCGTTCAAGCTGGGCTACGCCGAGCTCAAGGTCGACCCCGCCGCACATCGCCTCTCGGTCGAGGCCATCCCCTCGGCGCCGGTGGCCGCGCCCGGCGATACGATCCAGGTCGCGCTCAGGCTGAAGGACGGGCAGGGCGCCCCGATCGCGGGGCGGGTCGCCCTGGCGGTGGTGGACGAGGCGGTCCTCGGCCTCACCGGGTTCACCACGCCCGATCCTCTCGCCGAGCTGGACGCGCAGCGGGCCCTGGCGGTGCGCACCGCCGACGGCCGGCTGGATCTGGTGCACGCGCGGCGCGGCCGCCAGGAGGTCCTCTTCCCCGGCGGCGACGGAGAGGGCGACTCGCTGCGACTCAAGCTGCTGCCCGGCGACCTGCGGCAGCTCTTCGAGAGCACCGCCTACTGGAACCCGAAGGTCGAGCTCGACGCCCAGGGATCCGCTCGCGTGCAGGTGAAGCTGCCCGACAACCTGACCACCTTCCGGATCATGGCGGTGGCCTACGCGCCGGGCGGCCGCGCCGGGAGCGCCCAGTCGAAGGTGGTGGTGCGCAAGCCGCTGATGGTCCAGGCGGTGCTGCCGCGCTTCGCCTACCCCGACGACCGCTTCGTCGCCGAGGCGCTGGTCATCAACGGCGGCGCCGCCGAGGGCGAAGCGACCCTCACCGTCTCGAACCTGAGCGGGCTCACCGCCCGCGAGCCGCCCCAGATCGTGAAGAGGAGGATCCCCTCCGGCGGCACGGCGCGGATCTCGGTCCCGGTGGAGGTGACCGGCCGCGGCGAGGCCAAGGTGCGCTTCGCGGCCGTGCTCGGCGCCGCCCACGACGAGGTCGAGGGCCGGCTGCCCATCCTCGACGCCGGGGCCCGGCGGATCGTGATGGCCTCCACCCGGGTGGCGGCGCAAGAGACGGTGGAGGTGCAGGTGCCGGCCGAGCGCCAACCCGGTACGGCCGAGCTCGAGATCCTGGTCTCGACCTCGGCCCTCTCCGAGCTCAAGGGCGCCGTCGAGCACTTGATGGGCTACCCGAACGGCTGCATCGAGCAGACGACCTCCACCGCCTATCCGCTGGTGGTCCTCAGGGACCTCCTGCCGGACATGGGGGTGACGGTGGACGAGGCCGACCTCAAGAAGTTCTCCGAGGCCGGAGTGAGCCGGCTGCTGTCGTTCCAGACCAAGAGCGGCGGCCTCGCCTACTGGCCGGGCAGCGACCAGCCGCACGTCTTCGGCACCACCTTCGGCCTCACCGCGCTCATCGAAGCCAAGAAGCGGGGCTTCAAGGTGCCAGACGAGGCGCTCAAGGGGGCCGGGGACTACCTCGAAACCTCGCTCAAGCGCGGCGAGATCACCGAGGAGATGCCGCACGCCGGGATGCCCGACGGCGACACCCGGGCGCTGATCTGCCTCACCCTGAACCGGCTCGGACGTGCCCAGCCTTCGGCGGTGGCGGCGCTCTGGCAGGAGCGCATGAAGCTCTCGCCCTTCGGCATCGCCATGCTCGCCACCACGGTGAGCGAGGGCGGCGGCGACCGGGCGCTGCTCGAGCCGATGCTGGCCGAGGTCCGCAAGGCCGACAAGGAGAGCGCCCAGGAGGCCTGGTACGAGGGCGAACGCGACCACGGCTGGTCGATGGGCTCGCCGCTGCGCACCCACGCCGCGGCGCTGCTCGCCTACGCCGGCAGCGGGGTGGCCAGCGACGCCACCCCCAAGCTGCTCACCGGCCTGCTCAAGCGCCGCAACGGCTACGGCATCTGGGGCAACACCCAGGAGGACGTCTACGGGATCATGGGGATCGCGCAGCTGGTGGGTCGGCCGGGTACGCCGGGCGAGGCGCCGGAGGCGAAGCTCACCGTGGGCAAGGCGCCGGTCTCCATCGCGGCGATGGAGAAGGTCTCCAACCGGGTGCGGCGCTACAAGCTCGA
>JACRCT010001165.1 GCA_016218885.1 Deltaproteobacteria bacterium
GGCTTCCCAGCGCGTCCTGGACGGCGATGGTGACGTTGTGGGCCGCTCCCGCGACCGGCGCGGGGTCGAGCCCCCCGATGACCAGCAGGTTTGCGCTCCCCGCGGTCACGTCGAAGGCCGTGCTGGTGGCGCTATCGATCCCCGAGGAGGTCGTGCTCGCCACCAGGGTGTAGCCCACGCCGATCTTGCTCAGCGAGAGGTCCGAGAAGGACGCCCTGCCTGCCTGCGCAGGGACGGTGAGCGTGCCCCCGAGGACGGCGTCGGCCGCGTTGGCGCCCAGCTTCAGCGTCACCGGGTCGTTGACGGGAGTGACCTGTTCGCTCTCGTCCAGGAAGGTGACCTGCACGGCCGGGGCGATGCGTTGCCCGAGCACCACCGAGCTCGGCTGCACCGTGAAGGCGATGCGCTTCGCCGGCTTGACGAAGGTCACGAATTCCACTGTCGGCCGTTGGGCCAGCTGCTGGCCCTCCCCGATGCTCGCCGTGATGGTCTTGGTGCCAGGCACGGTCGAGGCGATGCTGCCTGTCGCCACGCCGTACTCGTTGGAGGGCGCGCCGGGCTGCAGCAGCACGTTGCCGTCGCCGGTCGCTGCCAAGGACACCGCCGTCCCTGGGATCGGGCTTCCCAGCGCGTCGCGCAGGCGAACCTCGATGACCGAGGTCTCCACTCCATCGGCGGCGATCCCGCTCGCCCTGGTCACCGTGACCGTCGATACCGAGAGATCGACCGGCTTGGGGGTCGGGGCCGGAGCTTCTTCAGGACATGCACTCAGCAGGGCCATCAACCCTAGGGAAAGCACGCCTCGAAGGGGCGCGGACACACGGTCGAGACGCATGGGCTTCCTCGCTCTGCCAAAGGCGCAAATCGCCCCTTGGAGGCCCGAGAGGATGCCATGCCGATTTCCGGGGAGGCAATGTGGGGCACGCCTCTACCGGGCCAGCCCTCGGGTATCGGGACCCCGGTGAGCGCGCGCGAGCCCGGCGAGGAGGTCGTCGAGGGAGAAGGGTTTGTGGAAGAAGGCCGCCACCTGCAGGGGCCCGGAGGGCAGCGAGGCTGAGATGGCGAGCACTGGCACCTGTCGCAGCGCAGCGTCGCCCGCCATCGCAGCGATCACCGCCCTGCCATCCAATTCGGGGAGCACCAGATCGAGCACCACCGCCGCGAATCGCTCTGGACCGGCGAGCTGGCGCAGCGCTTGGACACCATCTTCAGCGACCCGGACGCGGTAGCCCTCGATACCGAGGACTTCCCGCAGCATCTCGCGCGTGTCGAGGTCGTCCTCCACCACGAGGATGGCGCGGCGTGGCATCAGATCCCCCCTCAAACAAGCGGCTGGGACGCAAGCGTGCAGCCGATCCCTGGGCTGGTTCAATCGCTGAGTTGGGGGGTGCGAAGGGAGCGGCCTGCGCCTTGGGCGCGGCTGGCGCAACGCATGAACGCGAGACACATCCAAGATTCGCCGCGCGGAGTCTGAGCTCTTGGCGGAACAAGCAGCACGGCGCAAGGCCTCGAGGGCCTGGCCTTGTGACGATTCTGGAGATGCTTGAAACGACGCACCTCGACCCCAGATTTCGGAAAGCCTTACGGGGTCGCTCGGTTTCCGCCGCCTCGGAGGCGCGGATGGAAAGGGGCCGCACGGCCGAAGCCCTTGCGGTGCGGCGGAGGGCACAAGGCAGCAGGTGTGAGCGCCAGGGAACCCCCGCGCTCCTCGAGAGGGACCCCTTTGAAACCGACCAACCTGCCACCGGCCACCGGCTCGCTCGCGATGTACCTATCGGAGATCCGGCATTACCCCTTGCTCACCAAGGAGGAGGAGCAGAAGCTCGCTCGGTGCTTCCGCGAGAAGGGTGACACCCGCGCAGCCCATGCCCTGGTCACCTCCAACCTGCGCTTCGTGGTCAAGGTGGCCTACGAGTACCGCAGCTACGGGCTGCGGATGGCCGACCTGATCCAGGAGGGGAACATCGGGCTCATGAAGGGGGTGCAGAAGTTCAACCCCGACAAGGGCATCCGCCTCATCTCCTACGCGGTCTGGTGGATCCGTGCCTACATCCAGAACCACATCTTGCGCAGCTGGTCGCTGGTCAAGCTCGGGACCACCCAGGCGCAGCGCAAGCTCTTCTTCTCGCTGGCGCGCACCAAGCGCGAGATCGAGCGCATGAGCGGCGAGGAGGCACCCGACGTGCGACAGATCGCCAAGCGCCTTCGGGTCCGGCCCACCGAGGTCCAGGAGATGGAGCGCCGCATCGACGGTCGAGACCTGTCGCTCGACTCTCCGATGGGGGACGAGACGGGCAGCAGCCACGTCGACTTCGTTCCCGCCACCGCTCCCGGGCAGGAGGAGGAGTTCGCCGCCCGCCAGGAGGACGCGCTCATTCGCACCCGGGTCCAGCAAGCGCTCGAGGGGCTGGACCCGCGAGAGCGTTTCATCATCGAGAAGCGGCTCCTGTCGGACAAGCCCATGACGCTGCGCCAGCTGGGGCAGCACTTTGGCTTCTCGCGCGAGCGGGCCCGCCAGCTGGAGATCCGCGCCAAGGAGCGTCTCAAGGCGAGCCTGGCAGGGCTCGCCCAGGGACTGTGGAACGACACCCCGGAAGCGCGTGAGGGCGAGCCTCCACCGCTGGAGGCCGAAGGCGCCTGGATGTGAACCGCCCTGGGGACTCTGAAGACATGTCCCCACTCGAGAGGTGCCCGCTGTGCCCGGATCCAGGGCCTTCGACCAAGCGCTATCCGCGACTATGATGCGCCCCATGTCGACTGGGTCGAATTCCAGCTCCAAGTGCGGCCTCTGCGGGCAGCCGACTGGCACCCACCACGTCTGCACCAATCCACTCTCGAAGTTCCTCGGGACGCAGATCGACGAGCGCTACGCGGTGGACTCGGTCCTGGGCAAGGGCGGGATGGGGGTCGTCTTCGGCGGGGTGCCGACCTCGGTGCACCGGCGGGTGGCGATCAAGATGCTTCATCCGTCGCTGGCCACGACCCCCGAGTTCTTCGAGCGCTTCCGCCGCGAGGCTGAGCTCGCCAGCAGGCTTCACCACCCCAACATCGTCACCGTCTTCGACTTCGGACGCACCCGGGATGGCGGCTGCTTCTATGTGATGGAGCTGATGGAGGGTGAGAGCCTGCGCGCCCTGGTGCGGCGCACCGGGCCGCTGCCCGTCGCCCGCGCGTTGAAGATCATCGAGCAGGTGGGGCGGGCCCTCGGCGCCGCCCACGCCGCAGGCGTCATCCACCGCGATCTCAAGCCCCATAACGTGATGTGCACCGCGGTGGACGGAGCGGACTTCTGCAAGGTCCTCGACTTCGGCCTGGTCAAGGCGCTCGAGGAGGACGAGCACGAGGTCGAGCAGCTCACCTCTACGGGTCAGGTGCTGGGCACCCCCTCCTACATGGCTCCGGAGCAGGCAGGGGGCGAGCCGCTCGATCAGCGGGCCGACCTCTTCGCGCTGGGCGCCTGCCTCTACTTCTGTCTGACCGGTTCGCCCCCCTGCAAGAGCAACAGCGCCCACAAGGTGCTGGTCATGCTCATGAACGGGGAGGTGCCGCCGGTCTCGGCGCGCAGGCTCGGCGCGCCCATCTCGGCTTCGCTCGAGGCCTTCGTTGGGCGGGCGCTTGCCTTCTCCCCCGACGAGAGGCCTCAGAGCGCAGAGACCTTCATCGAAGAGATGAAGCGGGCGGCGGCCGAGATGTCGCCGGAGTCGCTGGAAGCCATTCCCCAGGGCGCGGTGGCCGAGAGCTCCGAGTCGGGCACGAGCTCCTCGCGTCTCTCTCGAGCCGCCCGTGGCGAGGCAGCCAGGTCGCAGCCAGCCAAGGCGGGCTCCTCCGCGGCCTCCGGCCCCAGGTCGAAGACGGGCTTGGGGTCGGGCTTCACGTCCAAGCGCAGGCGCAGGCGGCGTCTGAGGCTGGCAGTCGGTGGCGGGGCTGCGGTCCTGGCCTGCGGTTTCATCGGCGTGGCGGCCAAGGCGCTGCTCTCGACCTCGCCTACGGCCATGGTGCTCGCTCCTCCTGCCGCGCTCGTCGCCACACCAGCGCCGGTCCCGGTCGCCGCCAGCGCCGAGATGGCGCCCGCTCGGCCTCCCCGGAGCGTGGCAGTCCGGGCCGAGACCATCCCGCCAGGCGCGCAGATCTACCGTGGCGCCGAGCTACTCGGGGTCACGCCTGCCGACCTGCTGCTCGGGCGCGAGATCGTGAACCTCACCTTCAAGCGCGAGGGCTTCCAGGCCGTCACCAAGGGCGTGGATCTGGCCCAGGTGCCGGACGGCGAGCCTTTCCGTATCAAGCTCGAGCTCGCCAGCGTCCCTGTCTCCAGGCCAGCCGAGCCGAGGGCGGGCCCGAAGCCAGGCAAGAAGCCTGCGGGTCCGGACATCCCCACCTTCGACGACTGATTGCTCTCCCTCCTGTCGCGGGGGGAACCGCTCACTCGCTTGTGAGCCTTGTGGGCGGCGAGGCAGCTGCCTAACTCCCCGCCATGGGTCGAGCCCTGGCAGGTCGGGGGGCGCGGGGAGGGCAGGGCATGAGCTGCATGGCGCCGCGGGCTTTGGCCGTGTGGGCACTGATCGCGTCATCGGGCTACATCTACGCCAACGTCAACACCCCGCTCTCCTATCGCTCCCCCACGCCGGCCGACGTCCCGGTCGGGCAGATGGGTCCCGAGGTACAGGGGACGGCGTGCAACTACGCCGTGCTCGGTCTGGTCGCGTGGGGCGACGGCGGCTACGCCGCGGCGGTCGAGGAGGCCAAGACCCGCTCTGGGGCGCAGCTGCTCGCCGACGTGAAAGCCGACCGGACCTTCTTCAATGTCCTCGGCGTCTATCAACGCTCGTGTACCCAGGTCACCGGCAAGACGGTGCGGTAGTGGACAGGGCGAGCACGGAAGGAAGACCGCCGAGGGGCGGGCGCCGCTTCGGGCTGGGCCTGGTGGCCGCCCTCCTCTCGTTCCTGGGAGCGGGCTCGGGATGCGCGACCGCCCGCATGGGAGAAGGCGCTGCGCTCGGTGGCATGGGCGGACCGATGAGCCTGGCGGGCGTGACCGTCTACCAGAGCTCGGAGGGCCCGCTTGCCTACGAGTCACCGGCGGGACGGGACGCGCGGCGGGCACTGCCGGCGCGACGGGTCCAGGGCCGCGCCTGCCAATCCGGCGTGCAGCTGCCCCTCGGCTTCGTGTTCAGCCTCTGGGACATCGAAGGCGGGGCGGTCGCGGGGCTGAACGCGGCCTGGGGCGAGGGAGGGTTCCGCGCGGCGATGGCCTCGGCACAGGCGCAGGCCCCCGATGCGCTCCTCTATGACGTGCGCGCCGACCTGAAGATCGTCTCGGTCCTCAGCGTCTGGCACAGGCAGTGCGTAGTGGTGACGGCCTCGGTGGCCGCGCCGCCCTGAGCGGGCGTGAGGCGCGCCGAGATTTGCGGCGGGGCGCGCCGTCGCCGGCTATCTAGAGTGGCGAAGATGGAGACCACGACATCCGACCGCTCCTCGCGGCGAGCTCGGCTCCTGGAGCTCGCCACCCTCTTCCTGCGCCTGGGGTCCACCGCCTTCGGGGGGCCGGCGGCGCACATCGCCATGATGGAGGAGGAGGTCGTCCGTCGACGACGCTGGATGACGCGCGAGGCGTTCCTCGACCTCCTGGCGGCAACCCACCTCATCCCGGGGCCCAACTCCACGGAGATGGCCATCCACATCGGTCGCCTGCGCGCGGGCGCGCCCGGACTGGTGGTCGCCGGAGCCTGCTTCATAGTCCCGGCGATGCTGATGGTCATGGGCATCGGCTGGGCGTACGTGGAGTACCGCTCGCTGCCCCAGGTCGAGGGGCTGCTCTATGGGATCAAGCCGGTCATCGTCGCCGTGGTGACCCAGGCTCTGGCGGGGCTGGCCAGGAGCGCCGCCAGGAGCCTCCAGCTCGGCGCCATAGGTCTCGCCGCGCTCCTCGCCACCTTCCTGGGCGTCGACGAGCTGCTGGTGCTGTTGGTCGCCGGCCTGGTCTCCCTCGCGTGGCGCCAGGGGACCTCGCTCACGACCAGGGGCCGGGCCGCCCTCCCCTGGCTTCCCTTTGGGGCCGCCACGGCGTCGGTCGCGGTCGTGGGGGCAGGCGCGGCGAGCGTGCCCTTCAGCGCCGGGACGCTGTTCCTCTTCTTTCTGAAGGTCGGCTCGGTCCTCTTCGGCAGCGGCTACGTGCTCCTCGCCTTCCTCCGCGCCGATCTCGTGGAGCGCTGGGGATGGCTCACGGGAAAGCAGCTGCTGGACGCGATCGCCGTGGGGCAGCTCACTCCCGGGCCGGTGTTCACCACGGCCACCTTCATCGGGTACGTCCTGGGAGGACCGCAGTCGGCACTCCTGGCCACCCTCGGCATCTTCTTGCCGGCGTTCGTCTTCGTGGCGCTGAGCGCTCCCCTGATCCCGCGCTTGCGGCGCTCGCCCTCGGCCGGCGCATTCCTCGACGGGGTGGTCGTGGCCTCTCTCGCGCTGATGGCCGCGGTGTCCTGGAACCTGGCGCGCGACGCCATCGTGGATGGCGCGACGGGGCTGATCGCCTTCGTCAGCCTCCTGGCCCTGTTGCGGTTCAGGCTCAACTCCGCGTGGCTGGTGCTCGCGGGCGGCGCCATCGGGGTCTTCCGCTGGCTGCTGGTAGGTCCGGGCGCCTGATGGGCGGGGTCAGCTGCCGGGGACGGGCTGAGCCGGCGTGGCCTGAGCTTTCTCCGACATCCAGGAGATCGCCTTCTGGGGGCAGCCCGTGACGCAGCGCCCGCAGCCGTCGCAGCTCTGATAGACGATCGCCGGCCGCTTCACCTCGCAGGGGACCTCCATCGACAGGCAGAACTTGATGCACTTGGCGCACAGGGCGTTGCTGGGCTCGATGACCGCACCCTGCGGGCAGAGCCGGATGCACTCGTTGCACTTGGTGCATTTCCGGGAGTCGATCTCCGGTCGCCTGTCCTCGGTGTGGGGACTCGCTGTCGCTGGCTCCATCTGGACCTCGCCTCGCCTGTTCGCCCTGCAGCCCCCGGATCGGCGTCGTTGTAACCCCTTGAGCCCCGCCGCGCCCGCCCGGACGCCTCAGTGGACCCCGAGTCCCCCGAGGCCGTAGCTCAGGTGGTCCTCGGGACGGTCAACGAGAAGCACCTGGGCTGGACTTCTGCCTCGCCAGCTCAAGAGCCGAACCCATCTCGCCCAGCGCCCGTACGGCTTCTTGCCGGGCCCTCTCCTCTCTTCTTGTATCGGGGGCCCGAGCAGAGGTTGGACGCAAATGGAGAGGGGCGCTGCGATGCGCAGCGCCCCTCGATACGGCTGAGCCGAAGTGGAGTCAGGGAAGGCCTAGCGCTTGGGGCCGGCCTCGATGACCTCGCGCGGCGCTCCCTCGGAGAACTTCTTGAAGTTCTCGATGAAGCGGGAAGCCAGCTGGCGGTACTTGTCCTCGTAGGCTGCCTTGTTCTCCCAGGAGGACGCGGGGTCGAGCACCTTCTCGGGCACGTCCGGGCAGCTGGTAGGCACGTCGAACCCGAAGACCGGGTCCTTGCGGTAGGGCACGTCGTTGAGCTTGCCGTCGAGCGCAGCGTTGAGCAGGGCGCGGGTGTGCTTGATGCTGATGCGCTTGCCCACGCGGTAGGCGCCGCCCACCCAGCCGGTGTTGAGCAGCCAGCAGCGGGACTTGTAGCGCTCGATCTTGCGCTTGAGCAGGTCGGCGTAGAACCACGGCTTGTGCACCATGAACGGCGCGCCGAAGCAGGTGGAGAAGGTGATCTCCGGCTCCTTCATCATGTCCAGCTCGGTGGAGCTGATCTTCGCGGTGTAGCCGGAGATGAAGTGGTAGAGCGCCGCGTCCGGGGTCAGCCGGGCGATGGGCGGCATCACGCCCGAGGCGTCGCAGGTCAGCAGCACGATGTTCTCGGGGTGGCCGGCCCGCTTCTCGGGCACCGCGTTGCCGATGAAGTCCATCGGGTAGCTGGCGCGGGTGTTCTCGGTGAGCCGGTCGTCGTCGAGGTCCAGGATGCGCGTGACCGGGTCGAAGGCCACGTTCTCCAGGATGGTCCCGAAGCGCCGCGTGCAGGCGTAGATCTCCGGCTCGGCGGAGGCGGACAGGCTGATGACCTTGGCGTAGCAGCCGTTCTCGATGTTGAAGACGCCCGCGTCGCTCCAGCCGTGCTCGTCGTCGCCGATGAGATTGCGGTGCGGGTCCGCCGACAGGGTCGTCTTGCCGGTGCCGGACAGGCCGAAGAACAGCGCGGTGTCGCCGCGCTTGCCCACGTTGGCCGAGCAGTGCATGGACATCACGCCCTGCAGCGGCAGCAGGTAGTTCATGACCGTGAAGACCGACTTCTTGATCTCCCCGGCGTAGCCCGTCCCGCCGATGATGCCCAGGCGCTTCTCGAAGTCGAGGATGATGAAGGTCCCGGAGTTGGTGGAGTCGATCTCCGGGGCGGCCTGGAACTCGGGCGCGCAGACGATGGTGAACTGCGGCACGAAGCGGCGTGCCTCGTCATGGGTCGCCGGCTCCAGGAACATGTTCTTGGCGAACATGCTGTGCCAGGCGAGCTGGGTGATGACCCGCACCGGCAACTTGTAGTCCGGGTCGGCGCCCGCGTAGCAGTCCTGCACGAACACGTCGTGGCCCTGCAGGTAGCCCTGCAGGCGCGCCCACAGCATGTTGAACTTCTCGGGCGTGCAGGGGCGGTTGTACTCGCTCCACCACACCTTGTCCCCGCTCTCGTCCTCCTTGACGATGAGCTTGTCGTTCGCGGAGCGGCCGGTCTTCTTCCCGGTCGAGCACACGAAGGGCCCGTTGGCGGCGATGCGCCCCTCGCGGCGGAACAGCGACTCCTCGTACAGCGCCGGGGTGGGCAGGTTCCAGTAGACGCCGCCCAGGTTCTGCAGCCCGTGGTTCTCCAGCCCGTATTCGCTCCTGA
>JACRCT010001166.1 GCA_016218885.1 Deltaproteobacteria bacterium
GCCACCAGCTGCCAGGCGCCGGAGAGCTTCGACTTCACGAACCACGGGGCCCCGGGGCCGATGTGACACTCGGTGCACCTGACCCGCGAGTGCGGCGAGCGCTGGTACGCGGTGTACTCCGGCTCCATCACCGTGTGGCAAGCCTTGCCGCAGAAGGACACCGAGTCCATCACCTCCACGCCTTTGTAGGCCGCCAACGAGAGGATGACGAGGTTGAGAGCCGTGAGGCCGGCGAAGGCAAGCACTCCGCGCCGAATGCGCGGCTGGTTGAGGTCGAAGACGGGAAGCGAGGGCACCCCGCTCTGCTTCCTCCGAGCTCGCCGTCGGGCCCGCCAGGCGCCCACCGGGATGAGCAGCAACCCGAAGACGAAGAGGGCCGGCAGGACCAGGAAGGAGATGATCCCCAGGTAGGGACCGCCCTCGAACCCCAGCAGCTCCAGCCCGAAGAACGCCAGGAAGAGCACGGCGCTCGCGGTGACGAGCACGGCCCCCATCAGGCTCATGAGGTTGCGTGTATAGGAGATGAACCGGTCGGCCATTGGTTGGGCTCCCTCGCGTGTCCGCCTACGCTACTGGGCCAGGCTCTCACGATGAAGCAAATCTCCCTGCAGCACGCTCTGCGGCTCCTCGAGGGATCCGTCGACCGCTGGACAGCCGGTCAATGGAGCATGCGCCTTCTCGGGTGTGCCGGACCGCCCATCCTGTAGCCCCATTCTCCTCCGCTCGAAGCAATCACCTCGACCGAGACAACCGGGCCGCGAAGAAGGCGCCGCCTCCATGACGGTCAGGCCAAGAGCGCAGGAAGCCGTCCTCCACGGCGGATTCGGGCAGGAAGTGCTCGGCGGGGTCCAACCGATATTCGGGGTGCTTCTTCAGGAAAGCGGCGACGACCTGCTCCCCTTCGGAGCGCAGCGGCGAGCAGGTGGCATATACCAGTCGGCCGCCTTCCGGACGCACGAAGCGGGAGGCCTCCTCAAGAATGGAGGATTGCCGGACCGGGTAGGCGTCCAAGTCCTTCTCGGTCAGCCGCCAGCGCAGATCGGGCTCGCGACGCAAAGACCCCACGCCGCTGCAGGGCGCGTCGACGAGCACCACGTCGGCGCGACCGACCAGCTCGGCTGACGGCCCGGCGCCCCCCATCTCGATGATTCTCTGGGCGCGTGCGCGCCGGGCCCTGGCAGGAAGCTCGGCGAGGCGGTGCGCCATCGGATCGCAGGCCACGACCCGGCCCTGGCCTCCCACCGCTGCAGCGAGGGCCAGCGCCTTGCCCCCGCTGCCGGCACAGAGATCGATGGCGGTCTCCCCAGGCCTGAGCCCACACAGAAGAGCGATGAGCTGGGAGCCCTCATCCTGCAGCTCGAAGAGGCCGGCGGCGTGGGTGCGTCCGAAGAGCCCTGCGCGGTCGGCGACCACCAGCCCATCGGGCGCAAGCAAGAGCGGCGCGGCGGCCACCCCTTCGTCGGCAAGGCGCGCCGCGGCCTCCTCCCGTGTGGCGAGCAGGCGATTGGCCCGGAGGTCCAGCCGCGCGGGGAGGTTGAGCGCGGCCAGGACGGCGTCAGCCCGCGCTGGCCCAAGATCCTCGACCAGGCGCCGCGCCAGGAAGTCGGGGACCGAGCGCCGCACGCCCAGGGCCACGACCGGATCCGCGGGAAGCGGGAGCGCGTCGGCCGGAGGAAGGTGGGCGGCGACCCGAGCAAGCACGTCGTCGCCTATCGAGCGAGGACGACGGGGGCCGGGCAGGGCAAGCTCGCGCAGGGGCCGCTCGGGAGCCTCTGCCTCGATCGACACCCGCAGGGCGAGGTAGCGCAACAGCGTCCGGTCATGCCCGGGCGTGCGACGCAGGTCGAGCCCCGCCGCCTTGGAGGCCTGCGCGAGCACCAGGTCGATCCGGCGCAGCTCGCGGACCGCGCCCCGCGCCGCGGTCGCCGCCGCCCGACGCTCCTGCGGCCCCAGGCCTTCCTCGGCACGGAGCGCCTCCGAGAGCGCGAGCGCCAGAGGACGGCCGGCCGCGGCGCCATCCAGGGCCGCCAACGCGGCGCGGACCGCCTTCGTCGAGCGCTTCTCCCTCTCGGTGCCGCTCATGGGCGGAAGTGGACGATGGCACCGCCGTCGCCCACCGCCACGACCTCGCCGTTCCTCGACCAGGCCGCTCGCAGCTGCAGCTGGGAGCCGGTGACCAGCCTGCGCCAGCCGACCCCATTCCAGTGCCGCACCTCCTCGCCCTTCACCAGGGCCCACACCTCGTCGCTCGCCGCCGTGTAGCCGGCCAGGGCTTCGGTGCGGCTGAGCACGCTCGCCCACGCCTTGCCGTCGAAGCGCCACACGCCCTTGGAGCCCGCGACGTACGGTCCGGACGGGCCGCCGAAGAGGACCGTCGGCGCCCCTTCCTGAGAGGCTCCGACCTCCACCCACTCTTTGCCGTCGTAGCGCACCATTCCGCCCTCTCCCAGGGCCCAGACGTTCCCGTCGGAGGTGACGGTCACGGAGTTCAGCGGGTAGCTCGCCGGCGTCTCCACCTTCTGCCATGCCGAACCCGGGTAGCGCAGCACTCCGGCATCGCCCACCGCCCACAGGTCCTTGGCTCCCCTTCCGC
>JACRCT010001167.1 GCA_016218885.1 Deltaproteobacteria bacterium
CTTGATGCGCCGCTCCTGGATGGCGCGCAGCAGCTTCACCTGCGCGGCCAGGGGCAGCTCCCCCACCTCGTCCAGGAAGACCGTGCCGCCCGAAGCCGCCCGAAAGAGTCCAGGGTGATCCGCGTGCGCGCCGGTGAAGGCCCCTCGCACGTGGCCGAACAGCTCGCTCTCGACCAGCCCCTCGGGGATCGCCCCGCAATTGATGGGCACGAAAGGCATGGCGGCACGCGGCCCCTTGTCGTGGACCGCCCGCGCCACCAGCTCCTTGCCCACCCCCGACTCGCCGATCACCAGGACCGTCGTCTTCGCGGCCGCCACCTTCTCCACCAGGGAGAAGACCTCGCGCATCCCCGCGCTGTTGCCGACCATCCCCTCGATGCGCGGTCGTCCCCCGAGGCGGATGCGCAGGGACTCGTTCTCGCGAGCCAGTCTCCGCTTGTCGAGCGCCTTGTCGATGAGGACCGCCAGCTCGTCGTTCTTGAAGGGCTTGGTGACGTAGTGGAAGGCTCCCGCCTTCATGGCCTCGATGGCGTTCTCCATCGTGGCGTAGGCGGTGATCATCACCACCTCGGTCTTGGGCTGGGCGGCCTTGAAGGTCTTGAGGACGTCCAGGCCGCTCTGATTGCCGATGCGCAGGTCGGTCAGCACCAGGTCGATGGCGTCCGTCCCGTCGGCGTAGGTGACCGCCGAGGCCACGTCGGCCGCGGTGCACACCTCGTGACCCGCCTTGCGCAGGAGGATCTCCAGGTACTCCCGCATCGAGCGCTCGTCGTCCACAACCAGGATGCGCGCCATCTCGTCGAACCTCGCTCCCATCGATGTTCAGCCGGAAACCGCCTGCTCGCTGCGTGCCGGCAACCGCACGGTGAAGGCCGTCCCCCGCCCCTCCTCGCTGCGTACCTGCACCTCGCCGCCATGCCCCTGGACGATGGCGTGCACGATGGCCAGGCCGAGCCCAGTCCCTCGCGCCTTGGTGGTGTAGAACGGCTCGAAGATGTGCGGCATGTCCTCCGCGGCGATGCCCGGACCGTCGTCGGCCACCTCCAATACCACCTCCGACTGCCACCGCTTGCCTATCAGCCGGACACGGCCGCCTCGCCCGGACATCGCCTCGGCGGCGTTGCCCAGCAGGTTCCAGAGCACCTGGCCGAGCTGGCCGACGTCGGCCATCACCGGCAACTCCTCGGCCAGCTCCTCCTCCAGCACCACCTCACGACGGGTGGGATCATTGCGAAAGAGGGTCACGGTGGAGCTGACCACTTCGCGCAAGTCCAGTGGCTCGAGTTGGTTGGGCTTGGGGCGGGCGAAGCGCAAGAAGTCGGTCACCAGCGCATTGAGGCGATCGGTCTCCCGCAACACGATGCTCATCAGCTGGCGCTCGTCGTCGCCGAAGGCGCGGTTCTCGTGGAGCAGCTGGATCGACCCGCTGATGGAGGCCAGCGGGTTGCGCAGCTCATGCGCCAGCCCGGCGGCCAGCGCCCCGACCGCCGCCAGCTTCTCGGAGCGCTTGAGGCCTTCCTCCATCGCACGGATGCTGGTGAGGTCCTCCACCGCCACCACATGCCCCTGGCTCGTTCCCTCGCGATCGTAGAGCGGCGAGACCGCGAAGCCGAGGCGGCGAGGCGGGCCACCCGTGGCTGAGTGCTCGGCCTCGAAGCGCTCGAAGGGCGTGCCCTTCAGATGCCCCTCCAGCGCAGGCAGCCTCCGCTCGATGGGCTCCCCTTGGGCCTCTATGAGCGAGCAGCACAGGACCCGCTCGGCTGCTCGGTTGAGGAAGGTGATGCGCCCATAGCGATCGGCGGTGACGATGCCACTGCCCACCGAGCGCAGGATGCTCTCATGCAGCAGCTCGAGGACGAGGTAGTCCTGCTCCTTGAGGCTCAGCCGCTCCTTCGTCGAACGGAGCTGCTCGGCGAGGTAGCTGGCGAGGGCCGCGGACAGGAACACCGCGCTGGAGTGGGCAAACAGGAAGAAGGTCAGCCGCGACAGGGGCATGCGCTGCAGGGGCGAAGACGCGGTGGGAAGCAAGCCGGTATTCAGCCCGATGCCCACGACGCTCAGCGCCAGGCTCGACAGGACGGCGGCGACGATGGCCCCGCGACGGTAGAGGAGCACCGAGGCGGTGACCACCGCCAGGGGGAACATGAAGACGAAGATGCTCTCGACCCCGCCGGTCAACCACACGAGGCTGGCGGCGATGAGCACGTCCCCCACCACCTGGGCCCAGGCAAGCCTCCGATGCCGCTCGCGAACCGAGCGCAGCACCAACAGATACGCGAGCGAGGCGCCGTAGGAGACGATGATCAGCGAGAAGAGCGCCTGCTCCAGGGTGCTCAGCTGCCCCTCGTCGACCCTGAAGAGGATCACCGCCGAGGCGGAGAGCAGCAAGCTCACCAGCGCAATGCGCGCCAGCGTCGTCCAGACCAGCCGCCGAAGCAGACCGTCGTTCTCGGCGGAGGGAGGGATGGCAGGCGTGATCGCGGACAGCTCCGGTGCCACGAACAGCCTACTTGATGCTGCCGGCGAGGCTGAAGATGGGCAGATACATGGCGATCAAGAAGCCACCCACCATGCCGCCCAGGAAGATCATGATGAAGGGCTCGATGAGGGAGGTGAGCGCGCCTACGGCGACATCCACCTCCTCATCGTAGAAATCGGCGATCTTGTTGAGCATCTGGTCCATGGCGCCGGTGGCCTCGCCGACGCCGATCATCTGCACCACCATCGGGGGAAAGACGTTGGTCTCCATCAACGGCGCGGCGATGGTCTTTCCTTCGCTGATCTTGGCCCGGACGTACTGGATGGCCTTCTCGATCGTGCGATTGCCGGCGGTCTTTCCGACCACGTCGAGGGCATCGAGGATGGGAACGCCCGAGGAGATCATCGTGCCCAGCGTGCGGGTGAATCGGGCGACGGCGACCTTGCGGATGATGGGCCCGAAGATGGGGGTCTTGAGGGTGAACGAGTCCCAGATCTCCCTGCCCTTGGGGTTGGCGAGGAACATCCGAAATGCGACCACGAGCCCGATGACCACGCCGACGATCACCAGGATGTACTGCTGTGCCCAGTTGGAGAGATCGATGACGAACTGGGTGGGACCAGGCAGCGTGCCGCCAAAGTCCTTGAACATCTTCTCGAAGACGGGGATCACCTTGAGGAGCAACACCGCGGTGACGCCGATTCCGGCCAGGAGGACCACCGCCGGGTAGGTCATGGCCCCCTTCACCCTCCGCTTGAGCTTCTCGTTCTTCTCGATGTAGGCCGCCAAGCGGTTGAGGATGGTGTCGAGGATGCCGCCGATCTCGCCTGCCGCGACCAGCTGGACATAAAGCTCGTTGAAGACCTTGGGATGATCCTTGAGCGCGTCGGCGAAGGTCGAGCCGCCCTCGACCTTGCTCTTGACGGCCTGCAAGGTGGTGCGCATCGCCGGGTTGTCGCTCTGATTGGCGAGGATGTCCAAGCACTGCACCAGGGGCAGGCCGGCGTCGATCATGGTGGCGAAGGTGCGGGTGAAGATCACCAAGTCCTTCTGCGACACGCCACCCAGGCCCGGGAGGGAGATCCTGATCTCCATCGCCTTCTTGCGGACCTTGACCGGCTGGAAACCGAGCTGGCGCAGTCGGGACTCGAC
>JACRCT010001168.1 GCA_016218885.1 Deltaproteobacteria bacterium
CGTGGGCCGGCAAGCTGCTCCACCAGGCGATGGTCGTCGTCGACGAGAAGGGGACTGAAGCCGCGGCCGCGACGGTGGTGTGCCACATCGGCGGGATTCCTGCGGAGGTGGTCGTCGACCGGCCCTTCCTCTTCTTCATCCGGCACAATTCGACGGGCGTCGTGCTCTTCAACGGCCGCGTCGTCGATCCTCGTGCGACCGGGTGAGACCAGGGCGGCCGGCGTCGAAAGCCCGCGCGGCTCCGGTTCGGCTCAGTCCGCGAGGATCTCGGCAATCGCCGGATCGCAGTGGAGGGTGCGCGCCTACCTAGGGGCAGACGACGCGGGCGCCGTTGCCGGTCCCCAAGGCGACGAGGGCCACGGCGGCGAAGGGTAGGAAGGACTTCCATCGAGCAGGGTGCAGCGCGCCCTCCTCCAGCCTGTGCCCGGAGAGGCGAGGTCAGACCGCTCGGGTTGCCTCTTCGCTGGGAAGGGGAGCTACTTCTTCCTCGCGCCCTTCTGCGAGCCCGCGACGTCCGGGAGGCCGGTCACCCGCGGCAGGAAGCAGCCCCGCCGATCGAACGAAGCAGGCAAGCTCACGGCTCCCAACCCGGCATCGTGCGTTTCATGAACTCGTCGAACATCGGGACCGTGAAGGCGGTGTCGCCGTGCTGTGGGCTGTAGATCATGCCCTTGGTCAGGAGCCCACCTCGCAGAGGGGCGACCGAGCTCACAGGACGCTTCAACGCATGCGCGATGTCGCCTGAGCGATGGGGCCCCGGGCCGAGGGAGGCCATCGCGCGCATGTAGTGCTTCTCCTTCGGTGTGAGGCGGTCGAACCGGACCCTGAAGAAGCCGCGGTCGAGGCGCTCAATCGCCCCTCTCGTCGCGAGCCGCGCGTCGGCCGCACCGATCGGGCTGGCGGTCGCGACATTCCACGTCTGGTAGCCCCACTCCTGCAGGAAGTAGGGGTAGCCCTTGGTCGTCTCGATGACGAGGTCGAGCGCCTGATCGTCGATCTCGACTCCTTGCCGTCGGACCGGCGCCCGGATGGCATCCACGGCCGCTTCTCTCGTCAGGGGGCCGACGTCCGGATAGTCGAAGAGCCGCTCGGCGTAGGACTTGGCATCGCCGGCCAGCGCCGCGAGCTGTGGAAGGCCGGCGCCGAACAGCACGAAGGGCAGGCCTTTCTGCCCGACCCTGTGGACCGCCACGATCAGCGCGGCCAGGTCCTGGGACCCGAGGTACTGGACCTCGTCGATCAGCAGAACGAAGGCGCTGGCGTCCTCCCGCGCCGCTGCTCCCACGGCTTGCAGCAGCTCGGCGAGGTCGAACTCCAGCTGGCCCGAGTCGGCGGTTCCCGTCTCGGGACGGACGCCGAACTCGACATCCCCGACCTTCACCTTGAAGGCCGCCGCGAACGACCGGAGGACACCGAGCGTCTTCTGGGCCGCCAGCTTGGCCTTCTCCGTGCCGCTGAGCTTGAAGAGGGCGGATCGGAGAGGAGGGACGAGCATCTCTGCTAGACGGTTGGCCTCGGGGGCTTCGAGGCTCACCGTGAGGCAGCGCTCGGCCTGCGCTATCTCGGCGACGCGGTTCAACAGGACCGTCTTGCCGACCCCTCGCAGGCCGAGCAGCAGTTGGCTCTTCGAGGACAGACCGCCCTTGGCTCGAGCAATGGCGACTTCCGCGTCGGTAACGGTCCCGCTCCGGCCCGCCAATTCCGGTGGCTGGGTTCCGGCGCCCGGAGCGAACGGATTCTTCCTGGCGTCCATGGCGACCTTTCGAAGGTATAGGGAAGTTAGTCTGGCACGAAATAACTTGTCTATAATTATCTTGATTTGGCTTGAACCAAGCCGAGTACTCGCGGTCCGCCGGGTCTGCAGGTCCCTTCATCTAAAGAAAAGACAGTAAATTCCACGATCTCGGCCTGTCTTCCTCCGGCTCTCTCTTGCCTGCTTCTTCCCTGTGCTCTTCTTCGAGCCGGTGAAGCTCGAAAGGCCGGTCACGGTCACCGCGGGCAGCTCTCCCGGTTGGAGGTCGACTTGGATGTGCCAGGTGGGCTTTCTGGACTGCTCGGAGCGCCTCGTCCCTCAGGGCGGTTCGGGACCTTCATACCGGTCGGCTATCCCACCGAGGAGCAGCTAGCGCAGGGGCTCACCGGCAGCGCCATCGGGGTCCACGGCACGCGAGCCTCGTTGGCCTGGCTTGGGGAGTTGACGACCCTCGTGGATACGACGGACGGGTGTGTCGCGGTCGGCCGGGGCGAGGAGATGGCTGCCATTGCCGAAGCGGTCTGGAGCAATCCTCGGGGCGAGATTCTCATTCGATAGCGACTCGCTCCACCGGACGAGCCCGCTCTGGTCCCGCCCGCAGGGGCCGAGCCGGCGAGCTGGCCAGATCTGCCCCTCAAGCCCGGTCAGCGCCCGGCCATTCGAGGTCTCGCCGCCGGCCCTGAGCTTCCCCTCCTCGAGCGGGCCGGGAGGAGGGGGCGGTTGCAGACGGCTCCTGAGATATGGTGTTGAACATCGTCGTCATCGGTCACTCGGTTTTCTTCCGGGGGTCGTCGTGGGCAAGAAGAGCAAGCGGAGCAAGGATCAGGCTGGCAAGAGCGCCAAGGCGGAGGCGAAGGCCAAGCAGGACTCGCCGCCCAAGGCCGAAAAGCTCGAGCGCAAGGCCTATGAGGAGAAGCTCGCCAAGCTGCAGGTGGAGCTGGTCAAGCTGCAGGAGTGGGTCAAGCACCAGGGGCTCAAGGTCGTGGTCGTCTTCGAGGGCCGCGACGCCGCCGGCAAGGGCGGCACCATCAAGCGCATCACCGAGAGCCTCAACCCGCGCATCTGCCGCGTGGTCGCGCTGCCTGCCCCCACCGAGCGCGAGCGGACCCAGTGGTACTTCCAGCGCTACGTGGCCCACCTGCCCTCGGCGGGCGAGATCGTCCTGTTCGATCGCAGCTGGTACAACCGCGCCGGCGTCGAGCGGGTCATGGGCTTCTGCAACGAGGACGAGTACCGCGAGTTCCTGCGCAGCTGCCCTGAGTACGAGCGGATGCTCGTCCGCTCGGGCATCGTGCTCATCAAGTACTGGTTCTCGGTCTCCGACGAGGAGCAGGAGCGTCGCTTCCAGGCCCGCATCCACGAGCCCACCAAGCGCTGGAAGCTGAGCCCCATGGATCTGCAGTCCCGGGCGCGTTGGGTCGAGTACTCCAAGGCCAAGGACGCGATGTTCGCCGCCACCGACATCAAGCAGGCGCCCTGGTACGTGGTGGCGGCCGACGACAAGCGGCGGGCACGGCTCAACTGCATCCACCACCTGCTCAGCCTCATCTCCTACCAGGATCTGACTCCCGAACCCCTCGAGCTGCCGCCACGACAGGCTGAGAGCGGCTATGTCCGCCCGCCCAGGACCGACCAGACCTTCGTGCCCAGCAAATTCTGAGCTCTCGAGACAGCGCTACGGCACTGGCTGCAGGTCCACCGTGACCGTCCTGGCGGAGAAGAGGCTGAGCGTCCCGCTGGCGGCGTAGCGCACCCGACCGTCCCCGTCGCGCCCCTCGAGCTGGTAGCTGTAGTCGGCGCCCTTGAGCCCGGAGTGCCGGTAGCCATCGACGCCGTTGCTGGCGCAGGCGACGAGGTTGGCGCCCAGGGTGCCGATGGCCACCGCGCCCTCGGGCCCGGTCAGGGTCACGCGAACGCTCTTCACCTCGGGCGCCAAGGCGCAGGAGCGGCCGGCGAACGACCAGCGGAAGAGAAGGTCGTTCTTGCCGGGCCACTCGAGGTTGCAGCCCAGGTGGGCTTCGGTCTGCTGCTCGTCCAGCGCGGCCGCGCAGAACGTGTTGGACCCGAACGCCCCCGCGGCCACGCCGTTGCGCAAGCATCCACAGGAGTAGCTCCCGGTGATGCCGGCCTGGCACGTGACGGTGCAGGCGACGCCTCCGGCCTCCCAGCTAGAGCTGCAGCTTTCGGCGAAGGAGAAGCCCGCGCACGCCTCGTTGCATGCTCCGTCCGCGAGGGGCCCGCACGCCTGTGCCGCCGCGCAGGTCGAGCACTCGTACGCCTGGTCGGCATCGGCGCCCTCGCACTCTGCCTGGCAGATCTGGAGCGCGAAGGAGCCTGGCTGGCAGCTCGTCACCTTCTCGCACAGGAGGCCGCAGTCGCGCGCGGGTGGCTCGCTGCAGGCAGCCAGGAGCAGGGAGGCGTAGAGAAAGATTGTGGTCGGGCGCATGGTGGCAATCATCAAGGACGGCGAGGGGCGAGACCACTGCGCGGTGCCAAGGGACGCGGCCAGGGCGGCAATGCTGAGGATGCCGCCAGGAGGCGGCGGGAATCTCAGACGGCCGTTACAGGGTGCTCGCCCCTACAATGGCCGATCGAAGCGCACCCCGACCGCGCATCTCCAGGGCAACCCATCGCCGCACAGCTCGGAACGGGCCACCCTGGCCTCGATCACCTGCTCGGCTGCCGCCGCGTCTGCCGGAGCTTCTTCTTCAGGCAGGGATAGGGTGAGGAGGACGCGCTCTCCGACCTGCAGCCGGGAGCGCGTCAGGAGCATCGCCCCGGTTTCGCTCAGGTCCTGCACCATCGCCGCAAGGCCGTCACTGCCGTGGGCGCCGAGCTCGGCGAGGAAGGGCTTGCCGCAGCGGATGCTCTCCTTGCCCGGCGTCCGCCTCAGCTGTGCCAGCTCCTCCTCTGAGAGCACGCGATCGAACTCCAGGGCCGTGGCGTATCTCCATCGCTTGTCCCCAGCCCGGCGCTCGCAGCGCACGACCCGACCCTGGAGTTGGAGCTTTGCATTGGCCGTCCCCTCCGGGCCTGAAGCAAGAGACATGGTCAGATGCTCGCCGGGCACGAAGACCTTCCTGCTGATCACCAACGCCCCGCTGCAGCTGATCTCGCGAAGGACCCCCCGGGATTGGGACGGCAACCGGCTGTGGATGCGCACCGGCTCAATGATCGACTGGCGCGGATGTCGCCTCGTCATTCGGGAACGCGAAGTCATGGGGCCCCCTTGCCGACCTCGAGCAGATGGACGCTTCTTCCACCTAGTAGAATCCGCGCCGTGCATCTTCCCCTTCGTCCCGCCACTGAGCTGAAGGGGAAGCCAGCATTTTTGAGGCCTGCCAGCTTCTTTGGCAACTAATGGATTGGCCCAGGCGAGACACTGCAGCAGGACGGTCGGGCACGGTGACCCTCGCGGATGGCGAGCGGGAAGCTCCCTTGGCGCAGAGCGGCCATGCCGACGAGGCAGACGACGAACGCGAACGATGGCTATGCGGCCTGCATGGGGGTGGCCGGCGCCGGACCTGCGCGCAACGGACGTTCGAATTGCACTCCGACCGCACATCGCCACGGTGAGCCTTCGCTGCAGGGCCCGACGCGCGCCACTCGGGCTTCAACCACTCGGTTGAGGAGCGCCGTGGCTCCCGCGAAGCTTGCTTCGGAGGGGAGCAGGGTGAGGCGCACTCGCTCGCCGACCTGGAGTTGGGCGCGCGTCAGGAGCATCGCCCCGGTCTCGCTGAGGTCACGCACCATGGCCGCGCGGCCATCGTTGCCGTGGGCCTCGATCTTGGCGAGGAAGGGCTCGTCGCAGCGGATGCCCGCACTTCCCGGTGCCGGCAGCAGCTGGGCCAGCTCGACCTCCGCGAGCACGCCATCGAGCTCGAGGGCCGCGGCGTAGCGCCATTGCACGTCCTCGGCGCGGCGCTCACAGCGCACGACCCGTCCTCGGAGCTGGCGCTCGGGATGGCTCGATCCTTCCGGGCCCACAGAGAGCAGCAGAGTCACGCGCTCGTCGGGTGCGAAGGCCGTCTCGCTGACCACCAACGCGCCGCTGCAGCTGATCTCGCGGAGGATGCCCACGGTCTCGGGTCGAGTAGGCAGCTGGATGCGCACGGGCTCGGTCAGCGACTGGCGTGCGTGTCGCCTCGTCATCGGGGAGCACGATGCCATGTTGCCTCCTTGTGTCCGTGAGCCAGCAGAGCAACATCCGCGCCGTGCCTTGCGCCCTTGGTTTCGCGCACTTGGGTGGATGGGGCTTCGGTTTTCTGAAGGCCGGCCTGCCAGCTCTCTGGCAACGGTAGGCGCTGCACAGGTCCCTGTCGCTCCTCGCGCATCTTGTCGGCGACGGCAGCTCGCGGGCGCCTGCACGCGACACCTTGCCGGTCTGGGCGTGCGAGCGGGGTGCGCCGTCGGGGGCTACGGCGCTATAAGGCGGCCACTCGGCCCAGAACATCGTCGATCCCGGAGGAACGCCATGGCCCGCCTCGATCCGCACTCCTGCAACGACGCCGCCCAGCCCGAGGTCACGCACCTGGACTGGAAGGCGAGGGTGGACTTCGCCGCCCGGGTCATCGAGGCCGAGGCCACGCTCGAGCTGCTCAGCGCAGGCCAGGGACCGCTCGACCTCGACACTCGCGAGCTCACCGTCCATGGGGTCTTCGGCGAGGACGGCGCCAAGCTCGCGTATTCCCTCGCTCCCGCCGAGCCTGTCCTCGGGTCGCGCCTGCGGATCGAGCTCCCCGCGGGGACGAGGCGGGTGCGCATCGCCTACCGCACCTCGCCCCAGGCCTCGGCGCTGCAGTGGCTGACGCCGGCCCAGACCGCCGGCGGCAAGCAGCCGTTCCTCTTCAGCCAGTGCCAGTCCATCCACGCCCGCTCGGTGGTGCCGCTGCAGGACACGCCTCGGGTGCGGATCCGCTTTCGCGCCGAGGTGCGCGTCCCCAAGGCGCTGCGCGTCGTGATGGCCGCCGGCTTCGTGCGCCGCGAGGAGCAGGGTGATGAGGCGGTGGAGACCTTCGAGATGCCGCAGGCCATCCCGCCCTACCTGCTCGCCCTGGCGGCCGGTGAGCTCGTCTCGCGCGACGTCGGCCCGCGCTCGCGCGTGTGGGCTGAGCCCTCGGTGGTGGAGAAGGCGGCCTGGGAGTTCGGTGGCGTCGACGCCATGCTCCTCGCTGCGGAGAAGCTCTTCGGCCCCTACGAGTGGGACCGCTTCGACGTGCTCACCATGCCGCCCTCGTTCCCCTACGGCGGGATGGAGAACCCCCGGCTGACCTTCCTGACGCCCACGCTGCTGGCCGGCGATCGGTCGCTGGTGAACGTGTTGGCACACGAGCTCGCCCACTCCTGGACCGGCAACCTCGTCACCAACGCCAATGCCAATCACTTCTGGCTCAACGAGGGCTTCACCGTGTGGGCCGAGCGACGCATCCAGGAGGCGCTGTCCGGGGCGGACGTCGCCGGGCTGCACGCCGCGCTCGGGCGCCGGGGTCTGGAGAAGGCGATCGCGGGCTTCAAGGACCACCCGGAGTGGACCCGGCTGCGCACCGACTTCGCGGGGGTCGACCCCGACGAGGCCTACTCCGAGGTGCCCTACGAGAAGGGCTTCCTGTTCCTGCGGGCGATCGAGGAGGTCGTGGGGCGGCCGGCGTTCGACGCATTCCTACGCAAGTACCTCGACGCCTTCCGCTTCAGGTCGATCACCACCGAGGACTTCACCGCCCTGGTGGACAAGGAGCTGCCCGGGGTGCTGGCCAAGGTGAATGCGCAGGAGTGGATCGACGGGCCGGGCGTTCCCGCCAATGCGCCGCTGGCGCGCTCGGCTCGGCTCGAGGCGCTGCAGGCGCTGGGCACGAACCTGCCCGCCGACGAGGTCGCGAAGAGGTGGACTCCGACCGAGTGGTCGCTCTACCTCGAGTCGCTCCCCCATCCATCCTCGAGGGAAGCTTGCGCCGAGCTGGATCGCCGCTTCTCGCTCGGCAAGAGCGGCAACTATGAGGTGCTGGTCTCCTGGCTGTCGCTCGCAGCGAGCTCGGGCTTCGAGCCGGCGGTCCCGCGGGTCGAGGAGGTGCTGGGGAAGGTCGGGCGGATGAAGTACCTCAAGCCGCTGTACACGGCCCTGGCCACGAACTCCGCGACTCGGGAGAACGCGCGCCGATGCTTCGAGAAGCACAAGGACAGCTACCACCCCATCGCGCAGCAGGTCATCGCCGGGATTCTGAAGAAGAACGGGGCTTAAGGCCCCTTCGCCTCTTCGCCGTGTGCAGGGCTGCGAGCAGGCCCCGCAGGCGCAATGAGCCGTGATCGATTCTCGGAAGGCAATCAGTGCAAGCCAGCGATCGCTCTGGGATGATGAGGGCGATTTGCGGGACACCTCCGGGTGGCGCACCTCAGGGAGCACGAAGATGCGGTCTGATCGGCAGAATGCCTATTTGAGGTGCTGGCTCGTCACGGCCATCGCCCACGTGTTGATGCTGGCCGGCTTGCCCGGCTGTGGAACAGACTCCCCGGGACCGGCTGCCCGAGATGCCGGGTTCGCGGATGCGAGAGTGCCGGACGTCGGCCGGCCGGATGCGGAGGTGGTGGACCCCGGCGCGCCGGATGCGGAGGTGGACCCGAGCGGCCCGGACGCGGGAGACCACGCCGGCCCGGACGTGGGAGAGCCCAGCGGCCCGGACGTGGGAGAGCCCAGCGGCCCGGACGTGGGAGCGGAGCCTGGAGCGGATGCCGGCACCGTTCACGTCTATCTGCTTGCCGGCCAATCGAACATGCTTGGCCATGGCCTCTCTACCGAGCTCTCTGCGCCTTTCGATTCGCCTCAAGACGACGTGCTGCTCTGGCACGACGACACCTTGGGCTGGAACTCGCTGCAGGTTGGCAGTGGCAAGTTCGTCGACGGTTTCGGTCCTGAGCTCAGCTTCGGGCGCGCCATGGCCGACGCCCGCCCCGCGGAGCGGATCGTCCTCATCAAGCACGCCGTGGGCAACACCAACCTCGCCTACGATTGGAAGCCTGATACCGGCCCGCAATACCAGGCCTTCTCCTCCAAGGTTGCGGCCGCTTTGCGGGCCCTCGCCGAAAGGAACCTGACCTACAAGATCGATGGCTTCGTCTGGATGCAGGGAGAGTCCGACACCTTCAACCTGGCCGACGCCCAAGCCCACGAGGCGAACCTGCAGGCATTCGTGGCGCGGGTCCGCTCCGACTTCGACGCGCCCGCGCTGCCCTTCGTCCTTGGGCGAATTCGGAAGGACCTCCCCAACAGCTCCTTCCCGCACACCACCGTGGTCCGCGACGCTCAGGCTGCGGTGGCCCGGCTCGATTCGAAGGTCCGCATGGTCGACACCGACGACCTGCCGCCGAACGCCGATGCCACCCACTACTCCTCGCAAGGGCTGATCATGCTCGGGCAGCGGTTCGCCAACGGCTTCCTGGCGCCGAAGCCAATCCTCTCGGTGTGGTTCTCGCCTGCGACGATCAAGAACGCTGAGACCAGCACCCTCTATTGGACGTCGAGCGACACCACGAGCTGCATCGGAGACAGCGGCAACCCGATCGCCACCTCGGGGCAGATCGGCCCAACGACGTGGCCCGCCACGCGAACCGTCAAGATCTCGTGCCAGGGGCAGGGCGGGCTGGTGGTGCAGCCGGCGACCATCACCGTGCTCACGCTCAGTGTCTGGTTCGATCCTCCGAACATCACCAGCGACGGGCTGAGCACCCTCCATTGGAGCGCGACCGACGCCACGAGCTGCGTCGGGGACGGCGGCAATCCGATCGCCACCTCGGGTCAGCTTGGCCCTACCACCTGGCCCCAGACTCGAACCGTCACCATTACCTGCCAATGGCCCGGGGGACAGGTTGCGCAATCCGCCACCATCACCGTCCTGACCATGTCCGTCTGGTTCAACCCGGCGAGCATCCACACTGGAGGGACCAGCACGCTGCTCTGGACCTCCACCAACGCCACGAGCTGCGTCGGCGACAGCGGAAATCCCATTGCCACCTCGGGTCAGGTCGGCCCGACCACCTGGCCCGCGACCCGGACCGTCACTCTCCGGTGCCAAGGAGCGGGCGGGCAGCTCGCGAGGAGCGCCACCATCACCGTCTCGCCCTGAGCCGGCGAAAGCCGCTCATCCATGCGGGTCCGCGCTATGCTTCGGCACTCTCTTCTTGAGGGCGCGCGATGACCTCCAGGCCTACCGAGATCGTGAAGCTCCCCGAGGGAGGCGAGGTCCTCCTCGTGCGGGCCGCGAAGGTGGAGGTCGTCGCCGGTCCGGATAGGGGCCAGCAGGCGGCTCTGCGCGCGGGTGGGCTGGTCATCGGGTCGGCGGCGGAGTGCGACCTGGTCCTCACCGATCGCTCGGTCTCCTCCCGCCACTGCGAGATCCTGGCGACCGCCGAGGGCTACGTGCTGCGCGACCTGGGCAGCACCAACGGAACGCAGGTGGGCGACCTCAAGGTGGAGCGGGCGGCCCTGCTCGGGCGCGTCGAGCTCTCCATCGGCCGCACCCGGCTGCGGTTCTTGCCCTCGGAGTCCCAGGAGAGCTTCCCGCTCAGCCCCCGCGAGAGCTTCGGGGCGATGCTCGGCAAGAGCCCCGCGATGCGCCGCTGCTTCGCGCTGCTGGAGCGCGCCGCCCAGTCCGACTCGAGCGTGCTCCTCGAGGGCGAGTCCGGGACCGGCAAGGAGATCGCCGCCGAGTCCATCCACCGTGCCTCCAAGCGCGCCGAGGCACCGCTGGTGGTGGTGGACTGCGGAGCCATCGCCCCCAACCTCATCGAGAGCGAGCTCTTCGGCCACGAGCGCGGCGCCTTCACCGGCGCGCTCGCCGCCCGGGTCGGCGCCTTCGAACAGGCGGACGGCGGCACCCTCTTCCTGGACGAGCTGGGCGAGCTGCCGCTGGAGATGCAGCCCAAGCTGCTGCGCTTCCTCGAGAAGCGCGAGGTCCGCCGGGTGGGCGGAACGGGCGCACGCGCCGTGGATGTGCGGATCGTCGCGGCCACCCATCGGCGGCTGGACGACCTGGTGGCCGAGGGGCGCTTCCGCCAGGACCTCTTCTTCCGCCTGGCGGTGATCCGCGCCGAGCTGCCCCCGCTGCGCCGCCGCAGCGAGGACGTCCCCCTGCTGGCGCTCGCCCTCGCACGCCGGCTGCGCAAGGAGCTCGATCCCACGACCTGGCTCTCGGAGCAGACGCTCGCCGTGCTGCAGAGCCACGACTGGCCCGGCAACGTGCGTGAGCTGCGCAACGTCCTCGAGCGGCTCGCCGTGGTTCCCGAGCTCGGCCCCCAGTCGCTCTTGGGAAGCGGCGGGCTCGCGGTGGCGGCAGGAAAGGGGGCCTCCGAGCTCGACGCCCTGCTGCACCTGCCCTATCACGAGGCCAAGGAGCGGCTGCTCGAAGGCTTCGAGCGGCGCTACCTGGAGTCGATGCTCGAGCGTGAAGGCGGGGTGATCGCCCGCGCCGCGGAGCGCGCTGGCATCCCACGGCAGAGCTTCTCGCGCCTGCTGCACAAGCACGGGCGGCAGGGGAGCGAATGACGCAGGAGACGCTGGCCGGCTACGAGCTGCTCGAGCGGATCGCGGTGGGCGGGATGGGGGAGGTGTTCCGCGCCCGCCGCACCGGCCCGGGCGGCTTCGAGAAGGACGTGGCCATCAAGAGGCTCCTGCCGGACGTGGCCCGCAGCCCCGAGCTGGTTAGGATGTTCTTCGACGAGGCACGGTTGGCGGCGCGCCTCAGCTCTCCGGGGCTGGTGCAGGTTTTCGACTTCGGGGAGGGCGGCGGGCTGCCCTATCTGGTCATGGAGTATGTCGCGGGAACGGATCTCGCGGCGCTGCTGGCCAGGGGCGGGGCGCTCCCGTCTCCGCTCGCCGTCCACGTGGCCGGCGAGCTGTGCCAGACCCTGAGCGAGCTCCACGCCGCCGCGGGCGTCGTCCATCGCGACGTCACCCCCAGCAATGTCCTGGTCTCGCTCGAGGGACGCATCAAGCTCGCCGATCTGGGCATCGCCAAGGCCTGTGCAGGTGGCAAGCGGACCGAGCCCGGGGCCCTCAAGGGCAAGCTCTCATACCTGGCCCCGGAGCAGCTTCGGGGCGAGGAAGCCGATGCCCGGACTGACCTCTACATGCTCGGGCTGGTGCTGTTCGAGGCGCTCACCGGCGAGCCCTACCTGCGCGCCGAGAACGACGCGGCGCTCATCCGCGTGGCGGAGCGGCCGGTGTTCCGCGCTCCCTCCTCCCTGCGCCCGGAGCTGCCCTTCGTGCTCGACGCGGTGCTGCGGCGGGCCCTTGACCCGGAGCGGGAGCAGCGCTTCCCGAGCGTGGAGCACCTGCGGCGCGCGCTGGAGGAGTCGGGGACGATGCCGGATTCGGCTGCGGCTCGCCGGCAGCTGGGCGAGCTCGCCCGCGAACCCCGTACCTCGGCTTCGGAGGTGGAGCCGGGGCTGACCTCCTCGAAGCCAGGACCGGCACCGTTCGCCCAGCCGCGGGCCCTCGCCGCGACGCCGCGCACCGAAATTCTCCTGCCGGATCTGCCGGCGCCGGCCCGGCGCATGGGCAGGAGCGCGATGATGCTCGTGGCGGGTATCGCGGTGGTGGCGGGAGCCACGGGGGCCGCGTTCTTCCTGATGCGGCGGCCTACACCCGCCGCCCTTTCGCACGCTGCGGCCTTGGGAGAACCCGAGCCCACTCTGCAGGCAGAGCCGGGACCGGTGGTTGCCGTAGCAACCTCAGGGCCCGGGGGGGCAGAGGTCTCGCCGGCAAGCCTCTCGCTCCCTCCGCCGGTCGCCAAGCCCGGCCCCACACCAGCTCGACCTACCAAAGCCCTTGCTGCTCGATCCGTTCCCGCACCGGGCCCCCAGCCATCCAAGGTGTCGTTGGTGCCCTCGTTCGAGCAGCCCCCGCCCTCGGTGAAGCCTCCCGATGTCTCGGGGGCGCGCGCCATCCTCGGGGGGCTGCAGCGCTCCTTGACGTCAAAGGGGATCCGTCGCGACGACGCCCCGGCTCTCTTCGCCGCGAAGCGTGCTCTCTCGGAAGCGGTGGGCCGCGGCGAGGCGCCCCTGGAAGCGCTGCAGAGCTTGTCGAGCGAGGTCGATCGCGTCGTGGTCGACAAAGCCTTCGTCAACGCCAAGATCGACAGGCTCAGCCGCAAGGTGGCTGCGCTGCCGTCCGATCAGCAGCGTCAGCTCCGGGGAGCGAGCCAGGCGGCGCTGGCGGCGAGCCTCGCGGGACGCTTCGAGGAGGCCAATCGGCACCTGAATGCCATAGCCGCGTCCGTGGAGCAGTGACGCTCGCTCAGCTCACAGCGAGCCGATGACCACCGCGGTGCTGGCCGGTCCGTTGTCGCGCAGAGCGGCCCAGGTCGCGATCCCCCCGGCGGCAGCGACTCCGGCGGCGACGCTGGTCCACAGCCACCATTGCCGGTACCAGGGCTTGCGCCCGGCGTCGGGGAAGAGCCGCTGGGCAAGTTGGGGGGCGTAGCTCTCGACGGCCTTCAGCCCGCCCTCGGCGGTCTCCTGCACCTCCTGGAGCGCCAATCCGTCCTCGCTACGGACGAGCCGTCCCTTGACGAGCCAGAGATCGCCTATCCCCGCGACGGTGAGCGCCACGACGGCCTCGCTTGCGGCCGCGCGTCCGGCCTTTGCGAGGCATGCGTCCGACTCGCGGCACGGCGGCTCGGTAGGCTGGGTGGACAGCGACTCTGCGACTCGTTCGGCAGGGGCGGGGGTGGCGGCGCTCGTCCGCTGCACCTCGGCGAGCAGCGCCGCCTGCAGCGCCTCACCCTGCTCTGCGGGTACTCCGACAGTCTCGACAGGCAGGAAGGCGATAGTCGGAATCCTGGCGGTGGCGCACGCAGGCCCGAGCGCGAGCAGGAGCAGCGCCACGGGGTGGCGAACGACGAGAGGGAGGTCTTGGTAGCGCATCATCGCCATCATTCAGTGCGGCAGAGCCCCGTGGAGAGGTCGCAGCGGGAGGAGCACACGGAGAGTAGCCGACAGTCCTCGATGCAGACCTGCTGGGCCGCGTCGCAGACGTAGCCCGTGACGCAGGTGGCCGGGCAGGACCGCTCCGGCTCACAGCCCCCGAGTAGCTCGTTGCATGAGTAGCCGGGGACGCAGTCGCAGCCGTTGGTGTTCAAGACGCTCATCGCAGTGAAGGTGCTGCGGAAGACGTCTTCGGCGGCTGTGGCGGGGCTCTGGTCGAACCGCTTGCCCGTGGTGCTCACGAGGCCAGGTCCGACCTCGATGGTGTGCGTGCCCGGCTCGAGCGGTGAGTCGAGCTGGAAGGTCAGCTGGGTGCGACGCGCGGTCTCGCCGCCTAGGACGAAGGCGACTTCGCTCACGATCACTTGCAGCGAGACAACCCCACCGTCGGGGCCCAGGACTCTGGCGTGGGATCGCGCCGACTCGGGCGTCACCGTGGTGGAGAGGATGGCGCTGACCGCGACGATGTTGTTGGCCACCGGCTCTCCTCCTTCCGGCGGAGTGACCAGGATGACCCTTGGCGCTGCGACCGAAGGGCGCAAGTTGAAAGGCACGCCCACTTGGCAGACCTGGCTGAGCGGGCATGACCCGGAAGCGCTGCCGAGTGCCAGGGCCTCGGTGAGCGTCGAGGAGCCCGGACCAAGCCCGAAGACCTGGAAGGTGAGCGGGCGCGCGGCGTTGGACTCGAGGTCGATCTGCAGGACCGGCAGCTTCTCCATTCCCGGGGGCAGAGGGGGCGCGTGAAAGCGGACGTCGAGACGGCCGTCGCCGTCCCAGTCCCCGGCCTCGCCACCGCCCGGAGTCGGTCCCTCGACGCTCACACGCGCCAGGCCGTCGGACGAGCTGACGACGACGTGGAGACCCTCGACGCTCTCGAGGATGGCGGCCTCCGGGGCGATGTCTGGAGTCACCGTGAGCACCAGCTGGATCGCGGTCCCCGGTGCTTGCGCACAGGACCCCAGTGAGGCCGACAGCACGATCGCCAGGGCGGCAGTGAGCGCGGTCCGGAATGCGTGATGTCGGCTCATGGACGCCTCGCGCGGACTCCGGCTAGAGGACCCAGCCGCATGCCTTGAACGCGTTGCAATCCTCGGCGGCGAATGCATCTTGGATGCACACGATGTCTGTCGGGCCGTAGCATCTGAGGGTGCTTCCCATCTCGCAGTTGATCTGGCATTGGCCAACGGATGACGAGGCATTGCACGAGAAGGAAAACCGGCAAATCGATTCGTCCGAATCGTAGCCGCACAGCTGGCTGATGCTTCGGAACGTCAAGCAGCCGGCATCGCTATAGACCCAACCGCCGGCATCCTGTCCTACGGTGCTCGCGTCCGGGCGCACAGCCGCATCCGGACCTGCGAAGGATGCATCGAGCCCGACGGAGCTTCCGTCCTGGTAGGCCACGGCGGCATCCTCCAAGGACGAACGCGCGTCGAGAGCCGCTCCTGCGTCCGAATGCCCTCTCCCGGAATCCAGATCCGTCGCCACGCTGGCATCCGCTTCCGTGTCGCTGGTGCCTCCGCACGCGACGGAGTAGCCGACGGCCGCGGCAAGCACTGCGAGCAGCAAGGAAAGGCGAGCACTATCGATCATTGGTTCCCCCGAGGGCAGATCCGAAAGGCGGCATGGTCATATGTGAGGCGTGGTGAGGTGCCAAGAAGATCTCGGTTCTCGCCATCAGGGAAGCGCGCCGCTCCGCGATAGGCGAAGTCGGTGGATGGACGCCTCGAGGCCAGCCCTGGCGGGGTGCGCCAGGGCTGGCCAGCAGCGCGCAAGACTATCTCGCGCCGGTCTCGTTCGGTGACTAGGGGCAGCCGGAGTGGCGGGCCTGGCAGGCCTCCAGCGTCGCCTCCAGCTTGTCGCAGTCGGTGCCCTGGCAGGCGCAGTCAGCCAACTCCACGCACTCGGCGCCATTCCAAGCGAAGCCGAGGATGCACAAGCAGTGGGTACCCGGGCCATCGCCCACGGCGGAGGCGTCCATCGCCGGGCACGCGTCGAACGTGTTCTGGTGCAGCTGCGCCGCGCCGCAGGTCAACTGGGGCGTGGTGGAGCAGGAGAGATGGCGCGCTTGGCAGGCCTCGAGCGTCTCGTCGAGCTTGTCGCAGTCCGCGCCCACGCAGGAGCAGTCGCAGAGGACCCCGCACTCGGTGCCGTTCCAGGCGAAGCCCAGGACGCACTTGCAGTGGCCGCCGCCGGAGTCGCC
>JACRCT010001213.1 GCA_016218885.1 Deltaproteobacteria bacterium
ATCATCGCTATCATCGTTGCCGACGGCATTTTTGCGGTCATGTACTACTTCCTGGGGATATAGTCATTGATGACGGCCAACGCCAAACCGATCGTAATCGTCAAGGACCTGACCGTCGGCTACGGCGACACGATCATTTTGAAGGACATCAACTTCGAGATCCATACCGGTGAGATTTTCGGCATCCTGGGCGGCTCCGGCTGCGGCAAGAGCACCCTGCTCAAGCACTGCATCGGCCTGTCTGCGCCCGCTGGCGGTGCGGTGCGGCTGCTCGGAGCGGAGCTCGCCCAGATCGAGGGGCGTCCGCGGGAGCAGCTGCTGGCGCGCATCGGGGTGCTCTTCCAGTACGGGGCGCTGCTGGGCTCGCTGACCATCGGCGAGAACGTGGCGCTGCCGCTGCAGGAGCACTCCGATCTGCCGGCGGAGGTCATCCGCGAGCTGGTGCGCCTCAAGCTGGCCCTGGTCGAGCTCTCACACGCGGAGAACCTCCTGCCCTCCGAGCTCTCCGGCGGCATGCGCAAGCGGGCGGCGCTGGCTCGCGCCATGGCGCTCGATCCCCAGCTGCTCTTCTGCGACGAGCCCTCGGCGGGGCTGGACCCCTTGACCAGCGCCGAGCTCGACGCGCTGCTCATGCGCCTGCGCGACCGCTTCGGGATGGGCATGGTGGTCGTCACCCACGAGCTGGCGAGCATGGAGAAGATCACCGATCTCGCGACGTTGATTTCCTCCGGCAAGGTCATCGCCGACGGCACTCTCGCCGAGGTCAAGGCGAGCCCGCACCCGGAGATCCGCGCCTTCTTCGAGCGCATTGCGGCAGGCGAGCTGCGGCGCGACAAGACCGCGCTCGAGCTGCTCTCGGAGGAAACATGGCCGTGACCCGAGCCCAGAGAGTCCGCCTGGGCATCTTCGTCGCCAGCGGCGTGGCCGCGCTGGTCGGCGGCCTGCTGCTGCTGGCGGGGATGAAGCTGGGGGAGAAGCGCGAGCACTACTCCGTGCGCTTCTCCGAGGCGAGCCACTCGCTCAGCGGGCTGGAGGTCGGCGCTCCGGTCAAGTACTCGGGCGTGCGCATCGGCCGGGTCGACTCCATCAAGGTCGACCCCAACGACGTCTCGGTCCTGGTGGTCGAGCTCAGCCTCAACGGGGGCACCCCCGTCGCCGAGGACAGCGTGGCCAGCGCGGGCTCCCTGGGCATCACCGGCCTCAAATACATCGAGCTCAGCCGCGGCAGCCGCGCGGCCCGCCTTCGCGCACCCGGAGAGGTCATCCCCGCCGGGCCTTCGTTGATGGACGAGCTCACCGACCGCGCCACCGCCATCTCCAACAAGGTCGACAGGCTCCTCGACAACCTCAACGCCTTCACCACCCCCGACATGCGCCAGCGCGCCGCCAGCCTGCTCGACCACGCCGACGGCCTGGTGCGCACCACCGAGGCCACCGTCGCCGAGAACCGCAGCAGCTTGAAGGAGCTCAGCCACAAGATCGCTCTGGCTTCCTCGCAGGTGGAGGCCCTCAGCCGCGAGCTGCAGGGCACCGCCGGACGCGTCAACCAGCTCCTCGACGACGCCCAGCCCAAGGTCGCGCACCTGCTCACCGAGGCCGACGGCCTGGTCACCGAGCTGCGCACCACCCGCGCCCAGCTCGATCAGGTCCTGGTCACCGCCAAGACGACCCTCGGAGAGGAGGGCCTGGGCCGCACCGCCACCAGCGTCAACAAGCTGGTCGAGCGCGGCAACCTGGTCCTGCTCCGAAGCCAGGAGGAGCTCGAGTCGTCGCTGCAGCACCTGCGCGAGACCAGCGAGAACCTGAGCGTCTTCTCGCAGCGCATCAAGGAGGACCCCTCGCTGCTCCTCTTGGGCAGCGACGAGGACCGAGGAAACGAGCGATGAGCGCCCCCCGGATCCTCACGCTGGCGGCGATGCTGCTCAGCCTGGCCGCCTGCCCCAAGGCGCAGACGCGGCACTACTACTCCCTCACCTTCCCGCCCGGCAGCGCGAGCTTCACCGCGCCGTTTCCTTACACCGTGCGGGTCAAGGACTTCGGCATCAGCGCCACCTACAACGGCGACCAGCTCGTCTACCGCGAGGACGTCCACGAGATCGAGTACGCCAAGGAGCGGCGCTGGACCGAGCGCCCGCCCCGCATGGTGGCCGACCTGGTGCGCAAGTATCTGCGCCAATCGGGGCTGGTGGCGCAGGTCATCGACAAGTATGGCGAGCGGCCTCCCGACTTCGTCCTCGAGGGCGACATCGACGCCATCGAGGAGCTGATCTCCGGCGAGGAGGGCTTCGCGCACCTCGCCGTCTCGCTGCGTCTGGTGCGCTTCGAGTCCGACACCGTGGTCTGGCGCCGCTCCTTCGACGAGCGGCGCAAGGTGCCCTCGGGCAAGGCCCGGGCGACCGTGCGCGCCCTCAGCGAGATCCTGGAGGAGCAGCTGAGCCGCTCGGTGGATGAGCTGGGCCGCTATCTCGACGAGGCTGCCCGCGCGCCTGCGAGCCCGGCGCCGCCGTCCTCCGCCCCAAAGGCCGATGCCGCGCCGCGGCCCGAGCCGGTCCCGGCGGTCGCGAACCCGGCCCTGGGCATCCTTCGTCCCGAGCCACCCGGCTCGGCGCTGGGGCAGCACCCGCAGCTGGTGCGCGACGAGTCGGACATGCCCGCCGGCATGGGGGCGGTCTTCTTCCCTTCCCTGTCCGAGGACGGCGAGCGCGAACCGCCGCTGGCTCTCTACCGGGACGGGGACCTGGCCGCCCAG